>CAYHTN010000021.1:0-19676 GCA_964359565.1 uncultured Gammaproteobacteria bacterium | reverse complement strand
CTGACCCGTTATGGGGCATATGATGAAGGGAAGCGTTTTAGTGAAGCCATGCTCTATACTTATGGAGATGTTTATGGTCTCGATGTAAAGATCGCCCGTATCTTTCGGACTTATGGACCACGCATGAAGATTATGGACGGAAACGTCTTGCCCGACATGGTAAACGCTGCCCTTGAAGATAAAGAAATCGAATTAAAAGAAAATGAACACACGAAGATGTCGTTATGTTATGTTTCGGATGTGATCGATGGACTCGTGAAGCACATGAATACGCCGATTGATGTGACCGTTATGAATATCGGTTCCGATCAAGAATATCCTCTCGCACAGGTGGCAGAAAAGATTATTCGTTTCATCGGTGCTTCTTCTCGCGTGCGTTTCGTACCTGATCAAACACCCTATTTCAATGCTGGATTGCCAGATCTATCCAAAGCTCGCCAGCTCTTGCATTGGATTCCCTTAGTGCGCCTCGATGATGGCTTACAAAAGATGATCGAATATGCCCGTTCGCATCGTAAACAAGTGAACCTCTACACCTAATCTCTTTCTATGCCCATCGATACTGTTTTTGAAAAAAAGAATGTCCTCGTGACCGGAGGGGCGGGTTTTATCGGTTCGCATTTGTGCGAGTCTCTCTTAAAAGACGCACGTGTCATTTGTCTTGATAACTTCACCACGAGTGATGTGGAGAATATCAATCATCTGCTTAAGAATCCGGATTTCGAATTTATTCGTCACGATATCAACACCCCGTTCGATCCAGAGAATTACCCCGAATTATCGCGATTTAAAATCAAATTTCAAGGAATTCAGGAGCTTTATCATCTCGCCTGTCCAACGAGTCCAAAGAAATTTGATCAATATCGTCTTCAAACGCTTTATGCCAATAGCTTAGGGATGCGACATACTCTCGACCTAGCGGTAAAGCACAAATCACGCGTCGTCTTCACTTCAACGTCCGTTGCCTACGGGCACCGTCCGGCAGACGGTCATTTATTTAAAGAAGAAGAGTTCGGGACATCCGATACTCTCTCACCCCGTGCCTGTTACGATGAAGGCAAGCGTTTTGCCGAGTCATTCTGTCAGACCTATGTGAATGTGCACGGTATTGATGTCCGTATCGCTCGTGTCTTTCGTACCTATGGGCCACGGATGCCTCTTTATGATGGACAAATGATCCCAGATTTTATTACCCAAGCTCTTGATGGGAAGGATCTTGAAATTTATGGAGATGAAACCTTCCGTACCTCACTTGTCTTTGTCGATGACATTGTTGATGGTCTGATCAAGCTTATGGCGACCGGTGATCCTCTCAAGGTTGTGAATCTTGGGAGTGATATCGATATTTTACTGTTAGATGTGGCACGTCGTATTATCGAAATGACGGGTTCTCGTTCAAAAGTTGCGTTCAAACCACCTCTCTTGTTTATGTCTCAACTAGGCCTTCCGGATCTTACCCGTGCGAAAGAACGTCTAGGGTGGATTCCGCTCGTAACCTTAGATGAAGGTTTGAAGCGGACGATTGAATACGCCATGGCGCATAAATCACTATTGAGTTTTCGTTCGATCGGTTAGGCGAGTGTCAGCGTTCATGCTAGGATCCTCCTAACTTCTATGTCTTCTATTCAGACAACGAGTGTGACCGAAGCAAAGACTCTCGTCATTACGCTCGCGGTCGGTGGAGCGTTTGCGATTGCAAGCGCATTTATTTTTGGTTGGCATTCCATCGATCAAACGGCTGAGGCGCGGGTGCGAGCACAAGGATCCTCGTTTGCTCCTTCGATTGTTGAGATCTCACGTCACTAACCTTCTTTCTTTGTATGGCTGCTCTTTCTCCTGCGGCAACCGCCGTTGTTGCCATGATCGTTGCCGGTGTTGGCTATTTTATCTATCGACGTGATACCGGTCATCATGAAAACACCTCTGCCTCGACTTTTACCGTTGATCTGACGGAGCGCGCGCGACAAGGCAAGATTGGGGTTATTATTGGGATGGATGATGCTATTGAACGCGTCATCCATGTGATTGCTCGCAAACAAAAGAATAATCCTATTTTGATCGGGGAGCCGGGCGTTGGAAAGACCGCAGTGATCGAAGGGCTCGCGCAACGTATCGTAAAAGGGGATGTCCCCGCTTCTTTCAAGGGAAAACGGGTTCTTTCTCTCAATATTGGCGATCTGATGGCAGGAACGAAGTATCGTGGAGAGCTTGAGAATCGCCTGAAGGGTCTGCTTGCCGATCTCGAAAAAAACGCTCGTCAAACAATTCTGTTTATCGATGAGTTGCACATGATTGAGCAAGCGCGTGGAGGAGAGGGTTCGCTCGATTTGGCAGATATTCTGAAGCCGGCGCTTTCACGTGGGGACATCCAAGTCGTTGGGGCAACCACCTGGAACGAATACGAGACCTATTTAAAACCAGATGGCGCGATTGATCGTCGTTTTCAGCCTGTTCTCGTCGAAGAGCCCTCCCGCGAACATGCGGTCGCAATTCTGAAAGGCGTGAAGAACTCCTATGAGTCTTTTCACGGCGTTTGCATTCCCCAGGCAACGGTAGAAGCGGCCGTTGATACCTCCATGCGCTTTATCCATGATCGTTTTTTACCGGACAAAGCTTTTGATGTGATTGATGAGGCCTGCGCCAAGGTTGCCATTGAAGCTTCTAATCCGCATCAGGCGCGCGCGTTTGGGATCGTGGATCAAGCCGCCGCGCAAGTCAGTAACGAATGCAAAGGTGATACGCCAATCGTGACTGTTAAAGATGTCCAGGATGTCGGTCAGCAATGGCACGATCATCGCTTGAGACCGGCAGCTGTGAAGTAGGAGTTGAGTTGGTAAATGACGGTCTCGCTTGAACCCTTCGGGGTAAAACGGTAAGCTCCTCACAGATTGATTGTATGCGTGTTATTGCTGTTATTGCGGCATTTCGAGAGGCGCCCCGCGTTCAAGCCGCGGTAAAGGCCTGTTTGCCATACGTGGAACGGGTTATTGTGGTGGATGATGGTTCCAGAGATGGGACGGCCGAAGAAGCGCTGGCAGGAGGGGCTCTGGTGTTACGTCATACGATTAATCGGGGCCAAGGGGCAGCGCTCAAAACGGGGACTCTGGCTGCACTTGAGTTGGGAGCGGAGGTGATTGTGCATCTTGATGCCGATGGCCAGCACGACCCTTCCTTTATTCCCGCCTTGGTTCAACCACTGCAGCAACAAGAAACAGATATTGTCTTTGGTTCTCGATTTTTAGGCATGAAAGCCATCGACATGCCGCTTATGCGACGTATCCTCATGCGTGGGATTAAATTATTTAATATTTTTGCCCTCGGTATTCCATCCACGGTGCGTGACCCACAAACCGGGATGCGTGCGTTTACGGCAGCCTCTGTTCCCAGACTCGATTTTCAACAAGATGGGATGGCGCATTGCTCAGAAATCTTACGATTAGCCACCCGGAACTTGCGTTGGAAAGAGGTGCCTGTAGTCGTTCGTTACACCAAGGATTCTCTCGAAAAAGGGCAATGGCGTGGCGGAGTCGTGCGGATTGTGTGGCAGCTCTTGGTGGGCTCATTTAGAAAATAAAATAGTATGACTATCCAATTTATTCTTCTTGTCACGCTTGCGATCATCACGATTTTGACCTGGCGTCGCGCGATGCAGCATTCGCTGCGTCTTATCGAAGCCGTTGCCTGGACGCTTGCATGGATCGCGGCGGCTGTCATTATTTCACTCCCTGGGCTCACCACTATTTTTGCCGAAGTGGTAGGGATTGGACGAGGAGTGGATTTGGTCGTTTATCTTTCAATTTTCCTCCTGTTTATCTTAGTGTTTCATCTTCATGTGATGCATGATCGGATGGAGCGCACGCTTACGGAACTTGTGCGTCAAGATGCCTTGCGACAAATTCCGAGTCTCGAACGTGCGTCTTCAATATCTCTTGGTTGGCCGTCTTAATTTCCTGTCATGCGTGTTGCTCATCTTGCGTGTGTTGCTCCGCCCGAAATTGGGGGCATCGGTCGCGTGGCCGCCGAAGAGGTCAAAGAACTACAAGCACAAGGCATCGACGCGATGCTCTTTGCGCCACGAGGACCATCATCTGTATCAGGTGAAACGGGGATCTGTCGCCTTCAACCGTATTGGCGCTTGGGGAACGCTTCGTCACTCCCTCGGGATCCTATTTTGGCGTGGAAGCCAGATGTGATTCATCTTCACTATCCCTTTTATGGAACGGCAGAAGTATGGCTTTGGCGGAAGCGAAGCATCCCGATTGTTATTACCTTCCATATGGATGCAACACCAACCGGATGGCGTAGCGCAGTCGTGGTGTTGCATCAAAAGCTGTTTCAATCCTGGTTTTTGCGTCAGGCAGACGCATGTATTATTTCTTCACGCGACTATGCGGAGCATGCTTCGTTAGCACCAATACTCAATCTGCTCGGTTCACGCGTCGAAGAAGTGCCTTTTTCTGTTCATACGGATCAGTTTGTTCCTCAGGCACGCTCTACCTCCACTCAAGCGCAGCTTTTATTTGTAGGAGGGATGGACAAGGCACACCACTTTAAAGGCATTCCAGAACTATTTCAGGCACTCGTGGATTTAAAAGCCGAATCTTGGCAGCTTACTCTGATCGGAGATGGGGAGCTTCGAGCCGTTTATGAAGCGCGTGTGCGCGACCTGGGTCTCATCGATCGAGTCGTGTTCCGTGGTCGTGTTTCCGATGACGATTTGGTTCGGGCCTATCAAGCGGCTGATCTTTTATTATTTCCTTCGACCACAGCGGCAGAGGCATTCGGCCTGGTCGCGCTTGAAGCGCAAGCGTGTGGCGTTCCTGTGATTGCTTCGGATCTTCCTGGGGTACGGACCGTCGTACGTCACGAAGAAACGGGCCTCCTCGTTCCTCCGGGCAACATTCCTCTTTTACGTGAAGCGATCCAGCGTCTGCTCCGAGATTCGCGCTTGCGACAGCGTTTAGGGGAAGCCGCACGGATACGAACCGTGGCAACGTATTCTTGGCCCGTCCATGTTCAGGCATTAAAGCGTATTTACGAACGCGTATGCGAATCGCCGTCTTAACAAACGCCTATCCGCCAGAAGCGCATGGTGGAGCAGGCCAGATTGCATTTCTGCAGGCTGAAGCCTTACGAGCAAAAGGCCATGAGATACGTGTTTGGCAGGGATCACTTGCCTGGACGAAGCGATCATGCCTCGTACGTTTTTTTTATCATCTTCGTGATCACATCGCGGTTCATCCCTCTACTGCCGAAATACAGGCTTGGAAGCCGGATCGGCTCCTCACGCATAATCTGACAGGGGTTGGATTCCGCACCTCAGCCGTTCTTCAAGTGAGCGGAATTCCCTGGATTCATGTCTTGCACGATGTGCAGCTTTTTGTGCCATCAGGCCGTCTTACTTCGTGGATGCCAGTGACGCTGTTCCAGCGGTTCTGCGCCTGCCTTCGTCATATAGTGATGGGAGATCCCCAAGTGGTCATTTCGCCAACGGAAATCTTGCTTACGGCTCACCGCACGCGAGGATTTTTTCGGACAAGCAAAATGTGCGTCATTCCAAATCCTGCCCCGACTTCCCAGATATTGCCACGAACAAGACATGCGCCTCTTCGTGTCGCCTTTGTCGGTCGTTGGGCTGAAGATAAAGGATCTGCCTTGTTAGAATCGCTGTGGCATGATCCGTGTTTGTCATCGATCGAATGGCATCTGATTGGCCCGGATACGGAGCGGGCTCATCCACCGCAGGGTCGGACGTATGGATTTTCTTCTACAGAATTTATTCTCAACGTGTTTGATGATATGGATCTCTTAGTCGTTCCTTCACAGATCATGGAGAACCAGCCAACCGTCCTTCTAGAGGCCTTCTCTCGTGGATTGCCTGTGATCGCTTCCCATCAATCAGGAATTGTGGAAACTCTTGGAGAAGCCGGGACGGTCTGCGACTCTCATGATCGACAAGCATGGAAAAGCGCGCTTCTCGCTTGTATGAACGAAAGTGATTCAGCCTATCAGGACCGCATAAGATTAATGATTGCGAGAGGAATACGCTACGAGCCCGAACAGGTTATTCAGCGGGTCGAAGAAGTGCTCGTCACATTAAATTGAAAGATGGTGATTTCACCGTTACGAACATTCCACGCTCGATCAGCGATGCCGGTCAATTTTTCTTTGACTGGTTCGGCATTCCACCAGTATTTATTGAGCACCAGATAGACGCGCGAGCTCTGTCCTAATATTCCCGCGGCTTGGATAGGGACAAGTGAAGGTTCCGCCGTTGCTTCTAAAAATAGGCTGTAGAGAGGTCCACCCGTCGGAAGGGGATAAAAGAAAATATCGTTGACGTAGCGTTTGAATCCGAATTGAGATACGGCCGCAGCGCTGACCGATTGATTGGCAAGAACCGTGTAGGGCTGGTCTTGGGCATCTTTCTCGATAAAGCGTACCGCTTCGATGTCCGTCGCACCGACACTCCAGCCATGTCCGATTACCCCGGCATCGTGTCGAGGGAGTGCATTGTAAACCTGACCCGCCACAAATGCTCCTAAGAAGATGATCCAAAAAGTGACCATCATCGGCGGAGCGGTCAAAAGTCGCTGCCACATATGACCCCAGCCGGTAAGAACGACAGGAAGAAGAACGAGAAGTCCAAGCAGAAAGAGGCGTTCGGCATAATTTCCGCGTTCGTAATCAATCAGAAGATTGAATTCTCCTGTTTGTGCTAACGCGAGCCCGGCGAAAAAGAGACCAACGCTTCCTGCTGTTAAAAATACGAGAACACTTCGTTCGGATCGTGCCCGCCAGAGTGCGACTACGATTCCGATGAGGAGCAAGATTCGGAGGAGCCACGTGGTGGTATCGGCCCAATCGGGCCAGAGCGCCAAATGGGAGACGGGGAGAGATGTAAGGGTATCTAAGATGGTACGCCAAATATCTGCCTGAAAGAGGCGTTCTGTTCGCCAGTTGATTTGATAGGCAGAGATGCGACTATGAATAACAAATGCAAGCGGAACGCCAATGCTCGCGCCAATGGCAGAGAGACTCAGACCCGCGAAGCAAAGCCAACGAGGTTTTTGTAAGCGAATGCAACCATGGTGCCAGAGGAGCCCTGTGGTCATGGCGGCAAGCGGAAGCCCCGCGAGCGGGTGAGTCACGAGCGCCCAGCTAGCAAGCAAGGCAGCGATCAGCGGAGACTTTTGTTTCCAGGCGACGAGCAATCCGATCGTTCCCAAAACATACGCCACTGCTTGAGGGGTTGTGGTGCTAAAGATGCTCAAGGGGATAAAAAGTGCGAGAAATGCAAGCTGGATCTGGTCTCTTTTTGTCTCTTTTTTACATAGTAAAAAGAGGGGCAGCAGGGCACTTAGAACCGGTAACAGCCAGCGATCAATCATGCCAAGGCTTAAACCACTCAGACGACTAAACCAGGTCGCAAAGACATATTGCCCCATGTAGTAGGGGGGCCGGGGGGTCAGCGTTCCCGTGTGAAGGAGAATAGATTCGCTGGCACGATGCAGAAATCCGTCAAACCCAAAACCAATCTCATAGATAAGTGGTGCAAGTGCACTGAGCGCAAAGAGGAAGGTAGCGACGAGCAAGGCAGTGACGTTCGTGTTCCGAGTTTGTTTGGCGGAAATCCAGATACAGACAAACAATAAAAAAAACGCAGCTAAGACTCCTGAGGGGAGGAGCGGCCAAGGACTGTTAATGGCGCTCGTGGTCTGGACGCTGTGTGCAAAAAGGAGAATGAGACCTAGTAAGATTTCACCAAGTAAAAGTAAGGGGATCGACCAACGTAGGTCTTGCCAGGAGAGGGATAGGGAAGAGGTAGCCCCTTCCTCTTCTTTTTGTTTTAGGGGTTGAAGTGTGTGCCAGAGAAAAAAAAGGAAGAGTGGAAATGCAAGGCTGAGTCCGTCACTGCGCGGGCCCAAGGTTCCTCCGGCATAATACCAAATCGTTTGCACGATCGATTGGGTCCCGAAGAGGGCAGTGATTCCGGCAACCGGTCGGATGGGAGCTTTGAGACCACTGGCAATACGCTCACCGACGGGCCACATGGAGCTTAAGAGGCTGATAAAAATGAGAATAGATAAAACCGTGTTGGCAGCCGGAATGAACGCAAACACAACCAAACCAAGGATGCATCCCCAGGGAAGAACACGTTCCAACGCATCTAAGATCGTGGGCCAGGAAGCAACACGCATGAATGATTTCAGTTTACGAGATTGCCGTCTGATCCGCAATCACGTATTCTTGAGGGTAGTTCTGTATGCTCATGACAAATGAGAACGTGCGGGTTTACCCACACGATCGGTTGCTTGCGGCCACTCTGCTTCGTTTGATTCCAGTTCGCTGGAAACCGAATCATTTTACCGTCTTTCGTTTTCTTTCCGTCCCATTGGTGCTCTGGTTTTTGTGGCAAGAACAATGGAATATCGCGTTACCTCTTTTTTCGATCGCCGCGTTTACCGATGCCATCGATGGTTCTCTTGCACGGACTCGAAAACAGATCACTTTATGGGGGACGGTCGCTGATCCGATCGCAGATAAGCTTCTGATCGCTCCCGTTGCCCTTCTCTTCGTCGCTCGTCAAATCCATCCCCTTTTCGCCTTGCTTTTGGTTCTGGTTGAGCTCTGTATTATGCTAAGTGCATATATTGGTTTTCGTCGTATCGGCTATGCCTCTGCCAATATTTTTGGCAAGATAAAGATGTTCCTGCAGGTCATGGGCGTTGTTCTTCTTCTGATCGGAAAAGTCACAAGCTTGACGATCATGATTCCGTTCGCCATTGTCATCTTCGGATTAGGTCTTATTTTTGGCATCGCTTCGCTTCTGACCTACGGATTTTAATCCCCGTTTTCTCTGTCTCTATGACCATTCTTGCCCATATTCGGTCATATACGCCTGAGCCTTTGATCACCCTTTATCATTGGTGTCTTGCCTATGCTGCCGCGGCTTGGTATCGCTTTCCTTCAGACCAACTGGTCGTGATTGGCGTCACAGGGACGAATGGGAAAACGACGACGTCTTATTTTATTGCTAAGGCGCTCGAAGCAACGGGTCTAAAAGTAGGTTGTACCTCTACCGCTCTCCTCAAGATTGCCGATCGAGAATGGATAAACAGTACCAAAATGACGATGCCTGGTCGATTCTTTTTGCAATCGATGCTTCGCAAGATGGCCGATGAGGGTTGTACCCATGTGGTACTTGAAACCTCTTCGCAAGGTATTGTGCAGCATCGTCACGCCGCCGTTGCGTATGACGTCGCGGTGTTTACTAATCTGACGCCAGAGCACATCGAATCGCATGGTGGATTTGAAAATTATAAAAAGGCAAAAAAAGTCTTGTTCGATCACGTTGCCCATCGTCCAAAGAAGATGATCAACGAACTCTATATTCCGACGGCGTTCGTGTTAAATGCCGAGAGCGAATATGCTCCCTTCTATGCAGATACACGCCCTGCTGTTGATCGGTTGCAGTGGTATGGGATTGATGACGCTCACGAAGGACTTCGTGCCGAAAACGTGGTGCTGTCTGGGGCGGGATCAGATGCTCGCGTCCAAGATATTGCGGTCCATGTTTCTCTCCCCGGTCGTTTTAACGTCGAAAATGCCTTAGCCGCTCTTGCGACCGTACATGTGCTTGGATGTAACTTGAAGGCGGCTGCAGCCGGTCTTGCTCGTGTCACGCGTGTACCTGGTCGGATGGAGCGTGTCGAAGAAGGCCAGCCCTGGACGACCATTGTCGATTACGCCCCAGAGCCTGAATCCCTTCGTCGTTTATATGACGCCCTGACACTCATCCCTCATAAGCGTCTTATTCACGTACTTGGTTCCTGTGGCGGTGGTCGTGATAGTGCGCGCCAGCCCATTTTGGGTCAAATGGCAGGAAATCATGCCGATATTGTGATTGTGACGAACGAAGACCCATATGACGATGATCCGTGGGAGATTATTCACCGTGTGGCTGACGGTGCCAAAACCCAAGGCAAGGAAGAAGAAAAAACCCTTTATCAAATCCTCGATCGTCGAGAGGCAATTCAAAAAGCCATGCTTCTCGCCCAACCGGAAGACCTGGTGCTCATGACTGGAAAAGCCTGTGAGCCGTGGATGTGTCTTGCAAATGGTCAAAAAATTCCCTGGGACGAGGTGCAAACCGCGCGCGAAGCTATTCGCGAGGCCCTCGCCAAGAAAGAGGTCCTTCAGGCATAATACCAGCTATGTTTCAGGTTTCTGATGTCGTTCAGCTCAACCCGCATGAACAAGTGCAGGCGCTTGTACGTGTTCATGTAGCTTATCTCTGGGCCAAGCTTCTGATTGCCGCCGGTCTGTTAATTATTCCGTTCTTTTTTCTCTTCTCTCTTTTGCGTGGAGGGGTGATTGGGATTACCGTTTTTATCCTTCTCACCAGTGCTGGAATTTTACTGGCGCTTCGCAGTTTCTTTTTATGGGATGCGCAGGTTCTCATTTTGACCGACCAACGTCTTGTCTATGTGATCCAGCGGAGCTTGTGGCACCGGATCGTGTCAGAAACATCGCTAGAAACAATTCGTGATTTACAATGGGAACAGATGAATGTGATTGAACGCATCCTCCATTGCGGTACCGTTCGTATCAAGACTGGGGCGAGTAGTGTTCCAGATATGACCGCTGCTCGTATTCCGGGCCCAGAAGAACTTGTGCGGGCAATTAAATCCTTTCGTGAAAAGAATAATGCCTCTCACCCCATCGTAGATGCGATTCAAGCGCACGAAACGTCTTTAGATGAGCGACGAGAACGGATTCATGCCTGGGTGAGCGAAGCGCCGGCCGATACAATTCATATACTCGAGAAACTGCTGCATCAACACGGACCGCATCAAAAAAAGTGAGCGGTTCGTTTCCCCATCGTCTGATTGTGAGACGCGTGATACTATTGGAGCTATTCGTATGCCTCAGGTACGGCCCAATTCTTCTCGTCGCGGACGCTTTATGCGCTGGCCGGTCCTCTTTTCGGCGGTGATCGTCATTTTTGCTCTGGTGAGTGTCTCAACCGTACGAGAAACCTACCAAGAATGGAAAGTCGATCAAGAAATTGAGGGGTTACAAGCTCAGGTTGAGCGCCTCGAAGGCAAGCGTATGACCTTGCTTGATACGATCCAGCGCCTACAATCCGAAGAGGCTCTGGACCGTGAAGCACGTACCCATCTGGGGATGCGTAAACCCGGGGAGCGGGTCGTTATGGTCCGGGGTTTATCTGATAACGCTGGTTACTCGTGGAAAGAATCTTGGCCCGAAGCCGCTTCGAGTACGGCTCTTGGAGCCGATGACCCTGGTACTAATCCACGCCGCTGGTTTCGTTACTTTTTTCACTTTACCTTTCCTTCTTCCTAACCTGTATGCGTTTTTCTTCTCGCGCCTTCCTGATCGGTTCCGCTGTCCTCGCATTTCTCATCCTCATCTTTGGACTTGGAGGGGTCTTGCTTGGACGTGAAATCTTCGTGAAGCGTACGGATACCCCAATCATTCGTCAGATCGCACGCTTCACCCATGTTCCGGTTGCAAGTGTAGGCTCGCGCTGGATTACGTATTTTGAATACCTCAAACAAACGGATGCGCAGCGGCAGTATCTGCAAGGAAAAGAGGCCGAAGCCTTGGGCGTGGCAGGAGCGCCGACGATGCAAATGCAGCAGTCGATCTACGATCAGCTTATCCGTGTCGCTGCGATCGAAGATCTGGCCCAAAAAAACGGATTTGAAGTGACGCCGCTTGATGTTGATCGATCCTACAACGAGCTTATCAATCAAGCCGGAACTTCGACACAGCCGGGTGAGGTACAAGCGTATTTGAAAGAGAATTTTGGTTGGGATGAGGCCGAATTCAAGCGTTATATTGTTCGCCCCGCTTTACTTAAAAACGGCATGATCGAAAAACGGAAAAAAGACACCGGCAAAGATGACGCCTTCGAGACAGAAGTGAATGCGCGCTTACAAGAGGGAGATGTCAGCCGCTGGCTCCGTTTTAACCCCTCTTAATCAACCTGGTAGCGTAATAATAAGGTCCCTCGGGTGTTTAGCTGCTTAACATCGAGTAAGTGAAGTTGTATATCCAGTTGCGTTTCTGCGACCAAGGGATGTCCAGACCCGAAGATCCGTGGTTCAAGGGTGATCCATACCTCTGTAATGCAATGCGCTTCAAAAAAGACTTTACTTAAAGCTGCTCCTCCTGCAAGTAAGACACGGCGATGGCCATGCCGCTCTAATCGTTGCAGGAGTGTTTTTGGATCTTCGTTGGTAAATTCTAATTTGGAAGGAACCCGTTCCGCCTGAAACCGCTCAGGGGTTCGTGTTAGAACGTAACGTTCATGTTCTTCCGACAAGCGAATGCGCTCACGTACGACTTCGTAGGTACGACGACCCATGATAATGGTGCTGTGGGCGTGAACAAGATCGGCAAAATACTGCTGATCTTCAGGAGAGGTCCATTGATGAACATCGTTCTCTTTATGGCGCGTGGTTCTACCATCAAGAGAGGTTGCACAGGCGAGGATGACCTGAATCATAGAGTGATGGATAAAAAAACGCCATCCGAGGCGCTCGTTATTTAAAAACGGAAAAACGCCTTTCCTACAGGTGTGAAGCGTTAATAAAACCCGACCAGATCTGGATCTCTTTTCTTAGAAGCATAGTCGGTACATGGGCAAATAGTCTCAGGACGGGAGGAGGGCGTCAATGTTAGAAAACGAAAACGCCCACTCGTGTGAGTGGGGTTTCCATGGAGCCAACTCCGGGAGTCGAACCCGGGACCTCTGCTTTACGAAAGCATTGCTCTACCAACTGAGCTAAGTTGGCACGCTGCGCGCCGGACGAGCCGGTGCGCCTCGTGTGTGCATTTCCACCTTCGTTCGTTTAAGCGAACTCTGGTGGGTGGAGCGGGTAGCGGGAATCGAACCCGCTTCTAGTGCTTGGGAAGCACTCATAATGACCATTATACGATACCCGCCTATAATTCGGGTAAGACCTGCTCCGGTTTTGCGCTGTCCACAATACCTCGGCGACCTAAAAAATTCAAGGCGTCCCCCCAATCACGCCGTTCATAAAACGCCTACGTACAGCTACGCTCTCCGCGAGTCCTATCATCAGGTATCCGATGGTAAGAGACGAGGCGGCACTTGAAACGAAAGGAAGGGGAATCCCCGTGACGGGGACGACCCCCAGGTTCATCCCGGCGTTAACAAACAGATGGATAAAGAAGACAGAACCCATTCCAATCAGGAGGAGAGTGGCAAAATCATCACCCGTATCTTGGGCCAGTTGCACGAAGCGATAGAGGACGAGACCGAATAAACCAATGGTAATGGTGATCCCGACAAACCCGAGCTCTTCACCGACGACGGCAAAAATAAAATCCGTACCGGCTTCAGGAAGGAAACGGAGGCGTGCCTGTGAACCTTCGCCAATCCCTTTGCCGAGCCAACCCCCCGAACCAATCGCAATCCGGGCTTGGGCGGCGTTATAGCCACTCCCACGAATATCGACTTGCTGTGGATGGGTGAAGGCCAGGATACGATCTTTTTGATAAGGGCGTAATCCAAATTGCCAGAGGAATCCGCCTGCGATTAAAGCGATGGTGGGAATCACGATCAGGGCTCGTTTGGGGAGCCCGGCAAATAAACAGAGGAGTCCCCAGATGCCTACCATCACCATGGCGGAACCAAAGTCCGGTTGTAGCATGACGAGACCCACATAAATAAACGTGGCGACGGCGCTTTGGGCAAAGACGCGCCATAAGAGTCGCCCATGTCCTTGTCTCGTGAAGAACGTCGCGAGATAAACGATGAGGGTAATCTTTGCAAATTCAACCGGCTGAAAGGAGAGGGGACCAAGTCCAAACCAGCCGCGGGTGCCATTTACCTCCCGTCCGATGAACAGAACCCCGATGAGAGCGACGAGCCCAGCCAGATAGCAAATGACACTGAGTGATCGAAGCTGTCGGTAGTCTAGGAAGCTGAGCGTCGTGACCGCGATCACTCCAATGCCAAGGGCGAGTAGTTGTTTATAAAAAGGAAAAAGATTATTAGGTTCACGGGAAACGCCAATTCCATAAATGATGACGAGCCCAATGGAAGTGAGCGTCAAAACGGCGATGAGGAGAATCCAATCAAATCGTTCAAAAAAAAGCAGGAGTCGACGCATGGCCCCAAGATGCCATCAAAACCGCTCGCTCGGCAAGAAGGATTGCGGGTCGAGAATATTTACCGAGGCGCGAACTTCCGTTTTGGTAACACCAATGGGATTTTCGAACCAATTGAGGCTCACCGGACGTACTTCCCCAGGCTTGATCTGACGTTGGGTGATGGTGTTAATCGCGATAGGACTGGTATCTCGATATAATATGATCGTTAACTCAACCGACCAATAGCCAAAACCGGAAGGATTACGCAAGATAAAATCGGTTTGTCCGACCGTCTTCGTGCCAACAACGAGGTCGCTTTTATAGGTCGGATCTTCAAAGGTAAATGGAAGCCTCGCAACGGCATAGGCGTCATAATCTGATCCGACCACGGTCGGATCAGTGTGATGCCAAGTAATATCTTCGACTACGAGATTCGGTGAGGAGAGGTTCCCACTCCAGCCAAGTTCGGTGAGAGACTTGGTAGAGCCTGGTAAAATAAAGCTTTTGCGGGCTTCCGTTTTTGTTTCTCCGGTTTGAAATTGATAGGTAAATTCTGCCCACCATTTCAGGTTGGGGTTTGTGAGTTCCACCCACAGATCTTGGCGATTTTCGGTATTAGGAAAGGCGTTTACTTCGGTTGGTTGAAGGGGCTGAGGAGCACTTTGTACGATCCCTGCGGGGAAGAACTGATCGCGAGCAATAATCACGGGGATCCGACGTTCGCGGGGATAAGAAATAGCAAATGCGTCTAGCAAAGACCAAGCCGTGTAACCCCAGGTGAGGGTCGCAGTCCCAATCAGACCCACCAGCAGGGCTTTTCGTAAGCCAAGGCGATGTCGCACCCACCAAGAGGCGGTTGCGAGTTCTCGTTCGGTAAATCCGCTGCCGATGCGATATTCTTCGGCCATAAGGTTCTTACGCGTACTATATCATGGCTATCCACATCATCCTAGGTTCTAGGCTTGTCTAAGCCCCTTTTTTGTGTAGGTGTCTCCTGCTATGATGCCCCCATCACTATCCTGTATGGCAACTTCCTCACGATCTCAGAACGGCTATAGCGCCGAACAAATCTCCGTTTTAGAAGGCTTAGAACCGGTGCGCAAACGCCCGGGTATGTACATTGGTTCGACCGGACCAGATGGTTTGTTCCACCTCCTTCGCGAAGTCGTGGATAACTCGTTCGACGAAGCGATGGCTGGACACGCGAACGAAATCACAATCACGCTTCTTTCAAACGATAAAGTGTCGGTATCTGACAACGGTCGTGGTATTCCGGTCGACATGCACAAGCAGTATGGCGTGTCTGCGCTTGAACTGGTCATGACAAAGCTTCATGCCGGAGGAAAGTTTGGTGGAGATAGCAGTGGCTATAAAATTTCCGGTGGATTGCATGGCGTGGGTGTTTCCGTCGTAAACGCGCTCTCGGATGACCTTGAAGTCATCGTTGAACGTGATGGTGGTAAGTGGTCACAAAACTATTCTTGCGGGAAGCCAGTAGATAAGGTTAAGAAGATCGGAAAAAGTGATCGTCATGGGACAACGGTTATTTTTCATGCCGACAAAACCATCTTTACCGATGGCATCAGTTTTGATCATGCCCGTATTCTCGATCACTTTCGGCAGCAGTGTTATCTCACCAAGGGTATTCGTTTAAATGTGATTGACGAGCGTCAAGAGTTTCAACGAGACGCGTATTCGTTCTATTTTGAAGGAGGGGTGTCTTCGTATGTGCGTTTCTTGAATCAGAAGAAGCACGTCAAGCATGAGAATATTTTCTTTGTCGAAAAACAGCACGAAAAGTCAGAAGTTTCGATTGGTATGCAGTATACTGATGATTATCAAGAAGGATTGTATGCCTTTACCAATAACATTATTAATCCCGAAGGAGGAACGCACGTTCAAGGATTTCGTGCGGCGCTTACCCGTGTTCTAAATTCCTACGCTCGCACGAAAGGATTCTTAAAAGAAAAAGATGATAACCTTTCTGGAGAAGACGTGCGTGAAGGGATGACGGCGGTCATCTCGATTCGCTACCCAGAGCCACAATTTGAAGGGCAAACAAAAGGGAAGCTCGGGACTCCGGAAGTACGTGGGGCGGTTGAATCGGTCATGAGCGAAGCGCTCACCATGTTTTTAGAAGAACACCCACGTGATGCCGAAGGTATTATCGAAAAGTGTGTGTTGGCTCAACGGGCGCGCGCGGCCGCTCGTGCCGCTCGTGACACGGTATTACGCAAAGGGGCTCTCGAAGGCATGACTTTGCCCGGGAAGCTTGCGGACTGCTCCAATCGTAATCCCTTAGAGTGTGAGCTCTATATCGTTGAGGGAGACTCCGCCGGTGGTTCCGCAAAACAAGGTCGCAATCGTGATAACCAAGCGATCTTGCCGTTGCGTGGAAAGATTTTGAACGTGGAACGTGCGCGTCTAGATAAGATGCTTGCAAACAACGAAATTAAGAACTTGGTCATTGCGCTTGGGACAAATATCGGTGAGATGTTTGATATCGCGAAGCTTCGCTACGGTCGTGTCATCATTATGACGGATGCGGACGTCGATGGTGCGCATATTCGTACGTTGCTCCTGACCTTGTTTTATCGCTATTTCCCAAATTTGATTCATGGCGGCAATATTTTTATTGCTCAGCCACCTCTGTATCGTTTGGCGATGAACAAAGAGGTGCGTTACGCCTATTCTGACGAAGAACGCGATCAGACGTATAATGAATTATTGAAGAAAAAAGAAGAACGGAGTAAAAATAAGAAAGGAAAGGCAGAGAAGGAAGAGGTTGTATCTAAAGAAAGTGAAGAAGGGCAAGCGGTTGATACTGAAGTCGAAGGAACGGTGAGCGTTGGCGGGATCGTGATTCAACGTTATAAGGGTTTGGGAGAAATGAATCCAGAACAGTTGTGGGAAACGACGATGGATCCGGTTAATCGTTTACTCAAGCGCGTCACGGTTGACGATGCGCAAAAAGCAGATGAGACCTTTGATATTTTGATGGGTTCTGAAGTGGCTCCACGTAAGAAATTCATTCAATCTAATGCGAAGAACGTCAAAGATCTTGACGTCTAACCTTTCTTTGTATGTCACGTTGGGAAAAACTGCTGAAAACCCTCGGGTTTACCGATAGTGAATCGAAACTTTATCTCGTCGCCCTCGAGATGGGAGAAGCGACCGTGCAAGAGCTCGCCAAAAAAGCCAACGTATCTCGTGTGACAGCGTATGCGGTTATCGATTCGCTCATGAAGAGCGGTCTTATGAGTACCGTCGAGCGCGGCAAGCGTCGTCTTTTCATTGCGGAGTCGCCAGAACGTCTCACCTCGTTTGTCCAAGCCCGCATGCGACAGATGGAATCGACGTTAAAAGAAGTTGAGACCTCACTTGAAGAACTTCGTTTGTTGCAACGCGGTGAAAAACCGGTTGTAAAACTCTTCAAAGGCGAAGAAGGGATTAAAATCTGGCAGCAAGATATCTTATCGTCTTGCCCCAAAGAAATGGTTGAGTTTGATGGGAACTTCGGTGCCATGTTAGAGGTCTATCCTAATGATCCTGCAAATACGAAATTCTTTCAGTCAATTACTCGCATGAACATCAAGCAGCGTTTGATTGAATATGTGTACGAAGGTCGTGATCCATTACCAACGAAAAACGAGCAAATTGCCGTTTTACATCCCGACAAACATGAAAAGCCGCTCTATTGTTCGATCACTGTCTTTAGTAACAAAGTGACCATTAGCACCCTCCGTGGAGAACTTATTTATATTGTGATTGAAAGTCAGGATGTGGCCGATACGATGATGGCGATGTTCAATCATGCCTGGAAGAACGTCGAAGACAAGCGAATTTCATAAGTTATTGGATTTCCCCCACCCCATCCTCGTAGTAGGGGTACGGAGCGCCGTACCCCTACCGTTCGTATAAAAAAAAGATTCCCTGACCAGTGATGCGTATAGACGCGTAGTCGAGGGAAGTCCTCCCGAAATGTCCGTATGGCAGCCCGGCGTGGACTACCGACCTCCTGATCCTCCGTCGTCGCAGGCGAGGTTGGAGGACTGGTGGCCCAGACTGTTCTTGTGCGTGCTGTTCACGTGCGTGCTCCCATGCCGCTTGGTGGGTCGAGGAGCGAGGTTGGACCCCGATGCTTGATGGGGATGGGTCCGACCCGACCCTCAGCCGCTCCATAGCGGCTTGTTGAGTCCGATTACGACTACCTCGGCCGCGAGCACCGAGATATGAATACACGCGACGAGAAGTCAACCGAACCGAGAACAGTAGCCAAAAACAAGCCTTTTGTCAAGGGCTGGCTGTACAACTCGGATATGATTTTTGGCCTACAATAGCCAAATTTTGCTTATCTTACGAAAAATTCAGGTAAAAAAAGAAGACCTGATCCAAGCAAGGAGTGCTGTGGAGCGGTCGGTTGAGACAAAAGGCCTACGGAGGCCCGAGCAACAAGAGGGTGGCGAACGTACTAGCTGCTATGACCGAGGGGGGTCGGTCAATGAGTTTTCGGTTTCCGCTTCAACACAGGGTGGACGAACCATAGCCCTGGAAGTTCGTTGCTCTATCCTTACGCCGGAAATGTCGCGGCGTGTGCTCTTAGGAGGGTTCCTTCAGGGAGAAGGGCCTCTTTAAGCTTCTCTCTCAGGGTAGGAGAGCCTGTCCTTTCTTGGGGAAGGCAGGATTTCTTTGTCCGTTCAAGGGTGGGGCACACCTTCTTGACGCACCGGTGTCTCGTCGATAGGTTCTACGTGACTTTGCTTGTTCAACGAGTGGGGTGTTTCCTCGGATCAAGCGTGGCTTCGTAGAGGACGACCGTCGAGAGGGACAAAGCGAGTGAGGCTCTAGAAGCAGCCTCGGCATCGGGGATTCGGAGGCGGGCCTTGCTCAGGAGCCCGTCTTACCGGTCCGACGCCTTCCAAGACTAGTGTCTTCTCAGAGGCATTAGGCGCTAGCGTCAAACGCATGACGGGAACGCTATCACTCATGACTCTGAAAATTTCTCGCCACCTGGATTCTCACCGACCATGCGGGGGGTCAGGCAAGACGGACGAGGGCGCGACACAGTTACGCAAGTCTGAGCAAATTGCCCCAATGGCACCTACCAATCACGGCACCACTGCATCCCAGACTTCTCACAACCAATTGCGAGCTGGCAGGCAGCTTCTCAGAAACCGCCTCTCTCGTCAAGAGACGATTGTAATAAAATGGAGGTCTGATTGGGAAGACTCGTTTTCACGAAGAAGGCGTGTTATCCTTGTGTTCATTCCCTCTCTGTTATTTTTTTTATGTCTTTTTTACATCATCACGGTCTGGTTTTACCTGCGATCCTTATATGTATTGTGATCGCTTCTCCGGCTCAGGCTGTACCACCTCCAGATTTTATGATCAACGTGGGTTCGCAGATGGCGCAGTTCTTTTCACTCACACTGCTTTTTTTGACGGCCATTTTCAGTTCTCTGCATCAATTCCTTCGTGCTCGTTTCGCCTCTATCCGTTTGAAGAAAAGGCATTTTGTGGGAGCA
>CAYHTN010000020.1:0-19920 GCA_964359565.1 uncultured Gammaproteobacteria bacterium | reverse complement strand
GGCCAAGAATCCAGCCTGGCGCAGTCCTCTCTATCGTACCTTCAAAGACGTAACCTTGGTCCGTGTCGATGATCATACAATCCAGTTTCAACTTCCAAAAGCAAATCCGCTGTTTTTAACAGATCTCACTCTTGGAATCTTACCTGCCCACCTTTGGGAGGACATTCCTGCCGGCAATGCCGTCCTTGCGGATTTAAACTTGCGACCGATTGGAGCAGGCCCGTATCAAGCCAGCACCTTTACCCGGGATAGTCGGGGAACAATCTTAACGTATACTCTGGAACGCTTTTCTCAGTATCACGGCATTCAGCCACATATCAATGCGTGGCAGTTCCGTTTTTATGCGGATCATAGCTCCGCTATCCAAGCGCTGAAGAATAATCAAATTGATACTCTCGCCTTTCTCCCTTGGCAAGCCGCGAGTGACGTCAAAACCGAACAAATCCAACAGAACATCATTCAACTCCCTCAAGAGAGTATTGCCTTTTTCAATACCAAAGAAACGCTCTTGAGAGACCAAAAACTGCGAAGCATCCTCGCTCGTGCCATTGATCGGAGCGAACTATCCGACCTTCTCTCTCCGCATGCGACACTTGTACAAACCCCATTCCCTCTCCTCACCGCGAGTAGCACGACTCCCCCGCTTTCTTTAGAAGAAGCGCGAGATGCCTTAACCGTCCTCGGATGGGTCGTTGATCCAACCGATACGATTCGCAAATTCCGCCCCACACCTCCCCCCGCCACTCGAAGGACCCGCGGCACCACTCCTACCCCGACAACACCCCCAGCCTTCAACACGAGTTCCACCGTGCTCGCTATCACCATCGATGTTCCAAGTCAGCCGGATCTGGTCGAAATCGCCGATTATTTACGTCGCCGCTGGTCGCTGCTTGGCATTCGCGTCACCGTTGCAGAAAAAGATCCTGAGCTCCTCTATCGTGAAATTGTCAGTCGCCGAACTGAATATCAAGTTCTGGTGTGGAACGTCCTCTTGCCCCCATCTCAAGACCTTACGGCCTTTTGGAAGAGCTCACAGGCCAGTGGTACAGGTCTCAACCTGTCGAATACGACCGACAAAGAAGTTGATAACGCCCTCGAAGCGATTCGCATCGCCACTTCCACGGAGCGTATCGTTGCCGCCCGTGAACGTCTCGTGATAGCGATTCAGGCGCAAACACCCGCTATCTTTATCGCTCAACCTGCATATACCTACCTGGTAAATAAACGTGTTCGAGGAGTTACGGATATGAAAATCGCTCAGCCTTCGGACCGTCTTCTTCACGCTAAAGATTGGTACATTGATTCTCGTTGGGTGTGGAACTAGACTATCCCACCCGTGCACCGGTGAGATTCCCACTTTCATACTTTCGAATGGCGCGTTGCAACAGAAAAAGCGTCAATAAAAACCAAGCGAACGAGAGTCCCCAAATCAAGAAGAGGATCGAAATGCGCTGGTCACGAATAGCTTCGATCGGAACACCGCCAATCGCGAGCGAAGGAATAACATATAAGAAAACGGCTCGAACCCAATTTTGATATAAACCGGCTGGATACATGCTAGGGGCAAAGAAAACCTCGAAAAGATTTCTCGATAACACCGAACTATCCGGGATAAAAAACGCGATTAATGATGTTACAAGCGCGATATTGACGAACAATAAAATAGCCGGCGGCAGAAACAGGAGGAGCATCGTAATCTGCCCAAGCGAGAGTGAGACCTGAAGAACATAAACGACAAGGAGAATGAGGCCAAAAAAACAATCTCCGATGGCAGACACGCGTAATTTGCTCGAGACAATGCGCAAATAGAGATTACGGGGAGAAAGCAGAAATTGATCAAAGGTCCCTTGGTGCACGTACTCTGGTAGCGCACCTGTTCCGCTTGCGAAGGTAAAGCCGGCCCCGTAGACCAGCGCCACCATTCCTTGTAAACCAATTGTCTCTGGAATAGACCAGTGATTAATCGAACCAAAGAGTTTGAAAAAGAAGATCCATCCGACCAAGAAGGCAATATTATTCACCATCATGCCACAGACCTGTAACAGAAATCCGGCTCGCATTTCCATGGCGCCTTCGAGGTTCTTTTGCAGGGTCACGCAGAGCGCGTGCCATTCAGCTCGCAGATGAAACGACATAGGGATTACCCTCCGTTAATAGAAACGCGAGCTCGGGCCCGACGGAAGACCATTGAAACCGTTCCTCCAAGTACGATGATCCAGAGCAGCTGTGACACCATCAACTGGCCCCAAAGAAGCGTGAAAGAGGAGTGGAATGCTTGGGCAGCAAACGTAAATCCACCAAAGGGAAGCCAGATCGCGATCGTTTTGAGCCATGCAGGGAAGAGCACGACCGGCACATAGGCCCCGCCAAGCAGCATGACGAATTTATCAAAAATCCAATAGACCGGTTCGGCATCTTCAAGCCAAAACGCACTGAGACCTACTAACGTATACAGAAGGCTCGCGAGCACGAGTCCACCGAGAACCAAAAGCAAGACCTGGCCAAGCCATATCCCTGAAAAAACGACTGGTGGCCATCCGACAAATAAAACGAGGATTCCCATGGTGGCGACAAATGACAGAATCACGTCCGGCAAGCCTCGACCGAGGCGATGCGCGATGGCAAGCAGAGGGTAATAATACGGCTTACTCAAGCGCATTTCGATCGTGCCCTGCTTCACTTCCCGAGAAATATCGACATAGATATGTCGAATCATGAACGAGAGCAGAACAAAATAGGCCCCGATACTCCAGACGGCAGATGTAAAGGGCACACTATTCGGAGCTCGATCCGAGAATTGGTACGCCATCCGGTAGATCGCGAACAAAAGGCCGACACGTAGACACAGCACGAAGAGGGCGGCGACGATTTTTTCGGGAACAATAAAGGCTTCACGCCAGGCCTGACGCGCAATTACAAAATAGACTCTCAAACTAGCCGCGGTCATAAATGAGCTCGATCACCTCTTCGAGCGACGCCGGCTGCACGTCCATATCTTCAATGGGATATTGCTCAAGCAGACGTGTGAGCACCTCGTTCAAAGAAGCGCGCTTGGTATCGACCCTTAACTGAAGTAACGATCCCTCTCGCTTGGTCGTTGTCACTCCCGCCATCCGAAACGGCTTCGCCTCTTCGACCGCATCAATACGGATATCCTTGGTCGTAAGGTAGAGACGACGCAGATCCTCTGTTCGAGTATCCAAGATCACACGACCGTGGTTGATGACTAAGGTGCGCTCACACAGCGCTTCGATATCCCCGGTATCGTGAGACGTAAGGAAGATGGTCGTTCCTCGATCTCGATTTAAGGCTTGCAAGGTCTGACGAAGCTTGCGTTTGGCCACCACATCAAGCCCGATGGTGGGCTCATCTAAAAAGATCAGTTCTGGATTATGGATGAGGGCAACCGCAATCTCAGCACGCATCCGCTGACCAAGTGACAACTTGCGTACGGGCTGATCCAGTACCTCTTCTAACTCGAACAACATAACGAGCTCTTTCATACGCTTCATTGTCTGAGCGCGAGAAAGATGATAGATGGCACCAAAAAGTTCGAATGAATCTCGAACAGGAAGATTAAAATGCAATTGTGAGCGCTGTCCGAAGACCGTTCCAATACGATAGGCAAGCTGTTCTCGTTCTTCGGCAGGATCAACACCGAGAACACGTACATGGCCCGCGGTACGCATCAAAATACCGGTCAGAACCTTAATGGCTGTCGACTTCCCTGCTCCGTTTGGACCAATACAAGCAATAGTATCACCTCGCTCGACAGTAAAGGAGATTCCATCCACGGCTCGAATGGTTTTCATTTCCGGGCGCATGAAATTTTTCCACCATGAAGACGTTGGGCTTTTGACCGGAAAGGTAAACGTCTTTACAAGATCACGGACCTCAATACAGGCAGACATCACTCCATAGTAACAGACAACGAGGAGCTTTGCCCACGTTCTATGAGCGTTATTGAACCAGATCTATGTCTTTGGCTTAATCGCGAGCAGTCCCTTAGCTTCTTCATTTGGAAATGCCCAAGCTCGCTCAAAGAGATCGATTGAGATTTGTTTCGCACGGGCGGCTGGCAGTCCCGGATCATGCACATAAACTCGATCTCCTTCTATGCGGTAAATAAGGATGGCATGACCGCAATATCCTGACTGACCATGAATAATCCGCGAATTAACATTGCACATCAAAAAATATTCTTGCGCTAAAAGTTCTCGTAAACGAGTCATGGTCGGAATCATCTTTTGTGGCTGAATCCGCTCAAGAAAGGCTGGTACCGCTTTTCGCTCCGCGTCGATATCCGCATGAGCAACTTGCGTTCTCGCCACCTCATTCCCGAAGGTACGTTCCAGATAGAGCGCTCCATCCGTGGCAAAAGCCGGATAATCAAAACCAACTTCACTGATGATTTCAAAGCCTTGATCTGCCAGCCAAACCATGAGACGCATAGGCCACGTCCATCCCCCTTTGATCTTCCCCGCGATCCGCCCCAAGTCTTCTAAGGAATATGTTTTTGTCGGATCAACCGTTTCGAGAATCATAGCAACACAGGCCTCGACACAATGGAGATCGTCGGGAGTATTGGTACGAAATGCAGGGATGGAGAGCATCGTGATTATTAAAAGAGCATAAAGGAGAAGTCTTGCTCCGTAAAATTGCCTTCCCGCGTGCAATGTAGCCTCTAAAAGAAAAACCACCGGTTTGGTGGTTTCGCTTATGGTGGGCGAGGAGAGACTCGAACTCTCATGGTCTTGCGACCGCTGGCTCCTGAAGCCAGTGCGTCTACCAGTTCCGCCACTCGCCCTTGGTAGGATCCTACAGGTGCGGAAATCATGAAGGAAAGCGCCTAAATGGTCAAGAAAAAGATACGCACAGTGACTAGCTAAAAATGAAGCAAGATAGAGCTATGTAGAGCCTAAAATCGACGATGTCCCCTTGACGCTTGCGGCTAAATCCTCTAAGGTGGGGTTGATTTGGGATCTTTTCGCTGGTTATCGGAATTGCTCGGATATCCTCGAAAGTCGTCTCAAGACAGCGTCCAGAGCTGTCTCTCCGTGTACGGCCAATCCTTCGCGTCAGATAACGCCGTTGACCTCGTGTCCGCTCTTTTTTCTTGCTTCTCAAGGAGCGTTAGACCATCACGGGCTGTTCTTACCAAGAAGGTCTCTCGCAAACATTTCGAGAGTACTCCGTCTTGTCCTATCCCTCTCACTATTCTCTATTCCTGAATCTCTCCGTTTTCAAGGTGATTTTCTTTTCATTTTTCTATGACCCCTGTTTCTCCTCAAGTGCCGGCTGGACCTTCTAAGCGTCCTTTCCCTGCCCGTGGTTTTCGTCAGAACTTTCGTTCGAACCGACCACCTCGTCCTCTGAACCCCCCTATGGTCCCCCCTCAGATTCCTAGTGCTCCCCTCGCGACTGGAACGAGCCCCACTCAACCCGCCGCGCCCGGTGCCAATTTTGATACCCGTGGTCCCTTAAAAAAGGGCTTCGCTCGCGAAGAGCAACGTGGTCCTGGTAGACCCGGTGGCAAACGTAAACGCGGACCAATGGGTGGTGATTTTCCGCAAGTCCGCATGAATACGTATAAAAATAAACCGTTCCACAAGACCGGTACCGATGAAGACGTTCTCACCAAAGAAGATGCACGCTTGCGTGTCATGGTTGTCGGTGGCAACGAAGAAGTGGGCCGTAACATGACCATGCTGGAATATGGCAACGACATCATCATCATCGACATGGGACTCATGTTTCCCGAAGATGACATGCCTGGCGTCGATTACATCGTGCCAAATATTGCTTGTCTCAAAGGCAAAGAAAAGAACATTCGTGGCGTTGTCATTACTCACGCCCACTATGACCACATCGGTGGAATCCCTCATTTGATTCCTCGACTTGGAAACCCGCCTATTTTCACAACCGATCTTACCTGCGGCATCATTCAGAAACGCCAGGAAGATCATCGTGATGCTGCTCCACTCAATCTTCACGCCGTCAAGACGGATGATGTGTTGCAGTTAGGTGTCTTTAGTGTCGAATTCTTTGGCGTCGCGCATTCTATCCCAACCTCGATGGGAGTCATTGTGAATACTCCTTGTGGCGTCATCGTCCACACCGGTGACTTTAAACTCGATTCCGCCGAAGGGGCGCAATCTAAGCAAGAAACCGAAAAAATCAAAAAATTAGGTGAACGCAATGTTCTCGCACTCATGATCGATTCGACCAACGCGTCGAAACCAGGCAAGCAGATGCCAGAAATAGATATCCAGCACAATATTGATGAAATCATCAAGAACGCAAAAGGAAAGATTATTATTGGCACGTTCGCGTCCATGATCGCGCGCGTTCAACAAATCGTTCTCGCTTGTGAACGTCAAGGTCGCAAAGTCGCGATCGAGGGCTTCTCGATGCGCTCAAACGTCATGATTGCCCAACAATTGGGATACATGGTGATTCAAAAAGGCACGTTAATTGATACGAAGGAAGTAAATAAATATCCTCGCGATAAAGTTGCCGTTGTGTGTACCGGTGCACAAGGCGAAGAACGTGCCGTGCTCATGCGCATTGCGAATCGTGAACATCCGTTTATTAGTATCGAACCAGGCGATACCATCGTCTTTTCCTCTTCGGTTATTCCGGGGAACGAGCGTTCCGTCCAACGCGTCAAAGATACGCTCTACCGTGAAGGCGCGAATGTCATCCACTATAAGATGATGGACGTGCACGCCGGTGGCCATGCCCAACAAGAAGATTTGGTCGAAATGCACCAGATGGTCAAACCAAAGTATCTGATTCCAATCGAAGGAAACTATTCCTTCTTGTGCGATCACGCCAAAACAGCGATCGCCCACGGCTTTCATGAAAAGAATATTTTCATTGCCGATAACGGCCAGATCATGGAATTTGATCAACACGGCAACGGCATGTTGACCAATAAAAAAGCGGTGACAGACTACGTCTTCGTCGATGGTCTCGGCGTTGGCAATACCAACCAGATCGTCTTACGTGATCGTCAGCAGTTATCTGAAGAAGGCGTGGTGGTTGCCGTCATCATTCTTGATGCACGCAGCGGCGCTCTTCAAGCCCTTCCGGACGTTATCTCTCGCGGCTTCGTCTACATGAAAGAACATCATGAGCTCATTACGCTCGCGCGCAATAAAACGGCTCAAATCGTCCGCGATATGGATCCGCAATCGGCTCTGAATGGCACATTCTTGAAAGATCAGGTCCGTGATCAACTCGGCGAATTCCTCTTCATCAAAACCCAACAGCGTCCAATGATCATTCCCGTGATTATTGAAGTCTAGTTCGACAGTCCCCATCCAAACACACTTACAATTCTCTTCGTCTCTTTCAGGCTCTTTAAGAACCTGTCTGTTCTGATATGTCTACCGTTTCTCAACGGGATGTGTTCGCCGTTTTCTGGCGTCACATACGCCGTCATCCTTGGACCTGGTTCGGGCTCTTCCTTGGCATTGTCGCCGCCGAAGGAGCACAGGTCTTTGTCCCGATCTTCGATAAAAGACTCATCGATGCCGCGGCAACAAGCATCCTTCTCCCCGGTCGACCACTCGACCTCCTCTGGCGCGCACTTGTTCTCATCTTAATGATCCGTGCGGTTATCTGGGTCGCTTGGCGCGTCGCGGGCTTCGTTGGCTCTTGGATCATTAGTCGAACCACTCTCGACCTCATGGTGACAGGTCTTGAAGCAACCCTTCATCATTCATACGACTTCTTCAGTCGCTCGTTTTCGGGAGCGCTCATTCGACGTATTCAAAAGTTAGGCAATAGCTTCAGCACTATCGTCGATGCCGTTGCTTGGAACCTCTTCCCCTCTCTCATTATCGTGAGTGGATCACTCTTCATCCTTTGGAGATCTTATGCCCTCTTTGGATTGATCATGAGTATCTGGACGGCCTTCATCATCGTTGAAAGCATGATCTTTCTTCATTGGAAGCTCCCTCTCGACCGCATCCGTGCCGAAAAAGATTCAAACCAGGTCGCGACTCTCTCGGATATTCTCACGAACTCCTCCAACATCCTGCAATTCCATGGACAAAAACGGGAACAACGTGAGTTCACACGCGTGGTTCAAGAAACATTCCTTGCCTGGCTACGATCATGGCGCTTGAGTGAGAAGAACATGAGTATTCAAGCGTTTGCAAACATGATTCTTGAAGGCATCCTTCTCGGTCTTGCGATTTGGCAGTGGCATCTCGGACAACTCACGATCGGAGATTTCGCTCTCCTCCAAGGGATCGCTTATACCCTCACCCACAAATTACGAGACACAGGCAGATCGCTCCGTACCTTCTTCGAAGCGATCACTGATGCTGCCGAAATGGTGGAGATTTTAAATCTCCCTCCTGAAATCCGCGATCTTCCTCACGCCAAGCCGCTACGAGTAACAAACGGATTGATTCAATTCGAAAAAATGGGATTCGAGTATCATCATCAGGCGAAAGCGATCGAGAATCTATCTCTCACGATTCAAAGCGGAGAAAAAGTCGCCCTCATCGGCTCTTCTGGCGCCGGAAAATCGACGCTGACCAAACTTCTCTTACGTTTTTATGACGTGACCGGAGGTGCGATCTTAATTGATGGGCAAGATATTCGCGAAGTGACGCAAGGGAGTTTACGGGAGCAGATCTCGCTCGTTCCTCAAGAGCCCGTCCTCTTTCATCGAAGTCTTCTTGAAAATATTCGTTACGGAAAACTCGAGGCAACCAGAGAAGAAGTGATTGAGGCGGCCAAAAAGGCGCACTGTCATGAATTCATCGTAAAACTTCCTAACGGCTACGACACCCTCGTCGGTGAGCGCGGGATAAAACTCTCCGGTGGTGAACGCCAACGCGTTGCCATCGCGCGTGCCCTCCTCAAAAACGCGCCCATTCTCATACTTGATGAGGCAACATCGAGTCTGGATTCAGAGTCTGAATCACTCATTCAATCCGCCCTTAAAATTCTCATGCGAGAAAAAACGACGATTGTTATTGCCCATCGCTTGTCGACGATTATGCAAATGGATCGCATCTTAGTTCTAGATGGCGGCAAGATCATTGATGAGGGAACACACACCGATCTCATCGCTCATGATGGTCTCTATCAGAAGTTCTGGAACATTCAAGCCGGAGGTTTTCTCTCCGAGGAAGATTCTGCTCCGACCACAGGGAATCTTTCCCTTCAAGGGTCACAAACATAAAAACATCCCCCTTCGCATCATGTCTTGGGGGATGTTTTTATGATGACTTCTGTTTCTGAATGCGGCCGTGGATCCCATGAAGCGCACAGTCATCTTGGCGTTGCCAGGCTCGCTTTTTGAGAACGAAGGAGCGTTGCTTAAGACGACCAAGCTTCGCCTTGGCTGCTTCGAGCTTTTGTTCTAACTGATCGAGAGGGAGGGGGGGCATATATTAGGATTAAATACTGATACGAGGAAGTTTTTGCGTCTGCTTTTTCTGTATCTCAAAACGATCAATACTCTTCTTTGCACGCTTTGCCTCGCCTGACTCTACGAGTTCAGGAAGATCCTGACTGAAACTTGCAAGCTTGCGTACCGTCGTTCGAACATCGTCTGAGACGCCTTGTCCGCCAGAACGAGCTACTTCATCCGCATGCTGCAATGCCTTTATTAATTGCTTATTATAAAGCCTAATGATTGGCTGATTTTCATCAAGTCGATCTTTCTGGCTCGATGAATAGGCAACGGTATCCGCCTCAAGAAGAACATCGCTTAATGCCCGCTGTAATACCTGCATCTCTTTCGTTTTCACACCATCTAAATCCGCTGATAAACGACGGGTACGACGCATCACATCTTTAGCGACATCAACGCGAATAGTCTCTGCAGCGTCCATTTTTTTGCGTAATTCAAGTGCTTGTTGATAATCCGCCTCTGAAACTGGTTCATCACCCTCCTCCTCTTGATCTTCTATCGAAAGTTTATTCTGCACCTCTTGGGTCTTCACGGAAGAAATATCGGGAGAAGTTTCTCGAGTCGATGCCGCAGGCGATGGATTTGTTAAACGCTCCTGTGTAATTCCTTCTATGTTTACCACAATTGCTTCGCTTTGAATGTTCGAAAGGTCTTCTTTGGGAGGAATCATTTCCTTTGGCATGCCCTGCTGTACATCTTCTGGGATCTGGATGGTGACGTCACTCCCCTTGGAACGCTCACTCGTAATCACCCCGTACGCTTGGCGATAGAGCTTGTGATATTCCTGGCTATTACGTGTCTGGACTTTCCCCCCGATTGGCTGCCATTCCGCCTGCATCATACCAAGAGATTTCCAAGACTTTCCTGCAACCCGATCAAGACCGACGAGCGCCGCTTCTTGCGCCGAACCCTTGGGCATTCCTCCGCGCATCGAAAGAAGGGTATTACGAAAACCCTGCACACTCTGCATCCGCATCTGCAATCGAGCGGTGAGAAGCTGAACATCACGGGTACGAGCTTCGATATCTTGAGGTGTGGTTCCCATCGCCTCTGTTTGAAGATGTGTGAACAACACCTGTATCGTTTTTGTATCATCTAGTTGCAATTTAGCACCTCGTTGAAGCGCGGCGAATGGCCCCTCTTGCTTCGTGAACGCATCGGCACCAACACTACCTAACTTTTGGGCCGCATCATGGATCCCCTGCATTTGCGGTAGCACTTCCTTGGTATAGACCTGGTATAACTTCAACAATCGTTGACGAACCTCCATTTTTTCACGTTGATCCTCCGCTAAAAATGCTTGCGCTTGTTCTATAGTCTCTGGACCTGCTTCATTGTTGGCTGCAGGCTCAGGCTTAACAGGAGATGCCTCAGACGCTTTTGCCTCGGCTTGTTTAGCGACTTGTGTATTATGCTGCTCAATCGATTTTGCCTTGATCTCCTCTGAAATCGGGGGAGGGTCCATGGCTATCGCATGCTCCGTTAAATCAGGTGCGGCCGCGAGATCCGCTTGATGTTTTGCGATTGAGGCATCACGAGCTGCGAAGGGAATAGGCGGTGGCTCCATGACCGCATGCTCCGTGAGGTCTTCGATATCGTCTGCCGCTTTCTGAACCTCCCCCTGCCCCTCCTTCACGCGATTCTCTCGGGCTTCACGAATCTGACGATTCAACTCGGCGATTTGGACGAGCAAAGAATCGTAGGCACGTTTAAGACTCTCAATCTGCTTCTGATCTTCTGCCCGTGCCTTTCTAGCCGGTTCAAGCTCCGCCTCAAGATCCGCATTCGCGCCAAGCAGTTCGATCAGTTCAGCTTCATCCCTCTCTTCGCTCTTTATGAGCTCGGTTAATTCGAAAACCACGCCCCCCTTACCATCGGTTCCAGCAAAGGAGTGACAGGCTACTTCAAGTTCCAAACGAGCCGCTTCAAGCTCTGCAACTGTTTTTTGCACCTTCGGTTTTTCAGCAGGAACATCCGGATGCTGTTTTATTAGCTCACCAATGGGAGGAAGCTTACCGATCACTTCCATGGTCTTCGAGCCGGGAGGAGCAGACATAAAAAGATAGCATTAGTATACAGGAAAGACCGATCTCCGACCTGTGGAGACAGGCCTACCCAAAGCCCCTTTTTCTGTGTACGCTCTTTTTTACTATGCTCCCTCTCCTTCTTTCAGGCGTTCAGCCAACCAACAACCTCCATATCGGTAACTATATCGGCGCCTTAAAGCAATGGGTAGAGCTCCAACGTCATCATCGCTGCATCTTCATGGTGGTCGATCTTCACGCGATTACCGTCCCCCAAGATCCCGCCCTCCTCCGACAGAGTATTTTAGATGTTTCGGCCACCTATCTCGCCGTTGGCATCGATCCAAGAAACTGCACCTTCTTTATTCAGAGCGAGATTCCGCAACATGCAGAACTCGCCTGGATTTTGAGCAGCATCGCAAAAATGGGCGAAATGGAACGAATGATCCAGTATAAAGAAAAGTCCATCAAGCAAGGTGAAAATGTAAATCTGAGTCTTTTTAGCTATCCCGTCCTCATGGCGGCCGATATCATCCTTTACGATACGAATCTCGTTCCTGTCGGCGAAGATCAGGTCCAACATCTTGAACTCACCCGCGATCTCGCCGAACGATTTAACGCCCGTTTTGGCGAAACCTTTGTCGTGCCGCAAGTCCTGGTTCAAAAAGTCGGTGCACGCATCATGGGACTCGATGATCCGCACAAAAAGATGAGTAAAAGCGCGGCTTCCGCCAATAACTATATCGCTCTTTCTGATGACGCTGATACCATCCGGAAGAAAGTGATGCGCGCCGTCACGGATACCGACACTCTTGTTCATTACGATCCCGCCACAAAACCGGCCGTTTCGAATCTCCTCACCATCTACCATCACATGACCGGTGAAACGATGGATAAGATCGAGGCGCGATTCGTAGGGAAAGGCTACGGAGATTTCAAAAAAGATCTCGCTGAAGTCATCGTGAGTCATCTCGCTCCGATCACGGCAAAGATTCAGGAATTTAAACGTGATCCCGGAGAACTGATGCGTATGTTGGATACCGGTCGTGATGAAGCGCGTGCTCTCGCAGAAGCAAAGATGAAGACCATAAGACAATGCGTCGGACTTGGAAGATCTCAGAGAGATGTTCCTTAAAGAATCTTTCTTTACGCTCTCTTCAAGAAGTATCAGAACACTAACACGCGTCAATTTCGTTTTTTTGTCAACCGCTCCAAACATGGTATTATTGGGAAACGTTCTATGTCTTTTTCCAACCAAGATAAGCCCTCTTTTCGAGTACGTCCTGAAGATGAGCAAAAAAAGAACGCCCAAGAAGTCCAGCTCGTAAAAGCGTGGCAAAAGCAAGATTTATCTGTCTTTGTTCCTACAGAACAGGATACTTCGATCAAGAACTGGGTTCCTGCAAGAATCATACGCGTTCAAGAGACGAAACCCGCCCCAGGATCCCGAGAGACAGCGCTCGCCCTCCTTTCCTATCGGCTCCCGAATTCACGTGAACGAGTCGAGAAACTAGTCCCAATTTCTGAGCTGATCGAGTCCCAAGATCATTATTTTATCGACCAAGCCTCCGAATTAGTGGGAAAGATCGTTTGTCATCTTCATCCGTGGCTTCGAAGAGAAGATGCGAATAACGACAGCACTGGCAGTGTACAGTACAGTGTTCTTGAAAGTGAAACGCCTCCTGCAGAAGCGGATCTTCAAGAGCAGGTTGCACAGATCGCTTTGGAATATCGAAATTACTTTCTCGAAAAAAATCGTCGCTCTCAAGGCACGGCCGCCTACCATGACGAAGTACCGAAACTTCTTCGTACCATGAACTCTTGGTCCCATGGCTTCGCGACTCCAAATGAAACTGGTCTCGAACTGCGTCAAGCTGCCTATGCTGGCTGGCGAGATCAAGATTTTGCCGAAGTCTGTCGACGTGTTGAACTCGTCCTCGAAGAAACACGGCTCTCGATCCTACTTCAAGAGATTTTATTGTATGGGATAGAACCCCAAGGATTACCAATGGCAGTCTCTCGCGCAGCCTATGGAGAATTCCTTTTCTTCTTAGAAGACGCTGCCGGCAAAAGACGTTTGCGCGCAGAGGACCCGGGACACACCCAGGAAGATGAAGTCGCGCTCAAGAATTTATACAAGCGGATTTCTCTCGTTGAAGCCTGGTGTGCCGAACATGCGCCTGTTCATTTTAAGCTTGGCGCTGATAGCGACCTTTGGCTTCAAGGAACCTTGGTTAAAGGGACTCATCTTAAAAATGATCGTACCAATCGATTTGAAAAAGAAGTCTGCCTGAGATACAAGACTCCAAACCGCACTAAAGACGAACCTCGTCTAAGCTATAGGTGGTTTCGACTCGAAGAGGTCATCAACGGGCAAGATCAATATTTTCTTCTTCATGTCCGTAAAGAGATGCAAGGCTTGCTAGAAACCCATCACTGGCTCACACCACGTGCCCTAGAGGACATCGATGTTTCTGGCGCAGACAACAGCGTGATTGGTAGCGACTTCCCCGCATCAGAAAGAGAAAAGCATGAGAAACTCACGACCATTCGTGACGCATATATTGTCTATGCCTACGCTCAAGCAGGATTAACGCATCGAGGAGACCCTCCAGAAAGACGACCCATAGAACCAAAGATGATTCATCTTTGGAATGCCTGGTCACACGGCATTGGCGCGACGGAGGGCCAATATGAAAATGCTCGCGAAATTTATGAACCGTTTTGGACGGATATGGATTATCAGGATCTGTGTAAACGGATTCAGAAAGAAATCTGGATGACAGATGCATCTGTTTTACTCCAAAAGATTCTACGGTTTGGGATCGCTTCGACAAACCTTCCTCCTATCGTTTCTCCTAGAATACTCCTTCGGTTCTTATACGGTCTTGAACAATTGACGACAAGAAAAGAAAATGAGGGTAATTAATGGCGATATTGACAAAGGTCCTATAATAGAGTATTATTGATTTAAGTGGAAAAATGGAAGTCATCGCCACTTTTTGGCTAATATTAGCAAAATGAGAAAAATGCAGCCAGGAATGCCTCGGTTGCATTTTTGTTTATCCTTGGTATACTCCGGCCACTTCTGGCAGGACAGATGACCGCGCTTTCTCGCAAGAGAGAGTGAGGAAAGTCCGGGCACCCTCCCTCCCCGCAAGGGGAGATGACAAGGAGAGCGGCTAACGACCGCCAAGGAATACCCCCGTAAAGCCCCGCCGATGGCGAGGCCCCGGGGTAAAGCTTAGGGAAAGTACCACAGAGACAATACTACCCCGTGAACGCGCAAGCGTTTTTATGGGGGAAAGGTGAAAAGTGTATGGATGTGGGCAACTCCAACTCGTTTTGGAGCAATGTCTGCGACCGTACTCCAGCCGTGGTAACACGGCTGTGTGGCAAACCCTCTTCGGTGCAAGAGCAAATCCTACTTCGCGCAAGCGTTGAAGGAGTGGTCGCTCGCTTGAGGTCACGAGCAATCGTGATCCCAGAGAGATGGTCATCACCCCGTGGCGAGTCGTAAGACCCGTTTTACGGGGGACAGAACTCGGCTTACCGTCCCGCCAGAATCAATCCTCTTGAACTTCACGTTCGAGAGGAGTTTTTTTACCAGCTCCCTCCCCCACCGCCACCGAATCCTCCCCCCGAACTGCCGCCGGAGGAAAACCCTGATGACCCACTCCTCGAAGGGGAGGAGGGCGAGACCAGACCATGAGAGAAATGTGTATTAAAATGATCGATACTGTGAACGAGGGCGAGGGCAGACAAGGCGGAGTTGTTTGTCTGGAGATATTCAGGCGCTGGGATCATGAGGGACTCAAACTGCTTTGCCCATTTTGTCTCGACCCCAAGTGCGACGGCGACGGCGAGTAATCGACTGAATTGTTCAGGACGTTTTTCAGGAGCATCGTGAAAAGCCAGACGGTCTTTTTCGGTGACGGTCAAAAAGTGTTTCAAGCCTTCGATTTCTTCCGTCAGAATCGCTCCTTCTTTGGTGACTTTGGGCATAAACCAACCGAATACTGCGATGATAACCGCCGACAAGAACGCTCCAAAGAAGAAAGCGATTCCGAATGTCTCGGCAAAGATGAAAGAGAAAAATACAATCAAAAAGGCGAGTAAAAACCAGAGACCTCGTGATTGGCCCGGTTCACGAACAAACCAGTGGCGACTTATAAGTTCAGCGCTTATCTTTTTATTGACGTTATAAAACATGGTGCTGTAGGTACCAGGCTGACCCGAAAGAGGCATCGTCTCTCCGGGCGAGGCGAGGCCCTGTAACAACGTTTCTTCAAACGGTAACAGCCCTTCCGTCGTTTTCTTCGTTCGTGTAATCGACCAGCTCCCTTTTTCGACATCCAAGTCTCCTATCGCTTTGAGCGTCAGATATCCTTTACGTGCCAGATCCAAGATCGTCGCCGTAGCATCCCGAGGAGTCACCGTTTGATGTAACAGGGCGCTTAATAAAGCTGGTCGCAATCCTCGTGGCTCTTCGTATAGCGGAATAATCGTCCCTCGACCAATCGGATCTCGGCCACGGATCCACCAGAGGAGAAACATAACCACAAACGTCGCAAACGGGAGGAGGACGAATGGGTGCTCCCAAAGCCAATACCAGAGAATACGCCACCATGGGAGGGGCTGCATCGTCCTCACAGGGAATGCGATCGCAATCGTAAATCCTTCGGCCGGAGCAAGAGCACGCGTGGTCACAAGCATCGCCGTTGAAGAAGCAACGGTCGTCGTACAGGCATGTTCCGTCGAACCTTCAGGGCCGGTATAGCAGATCGCGCCCTGTACCGATCCTGGACCGCGGAGAGTGAATGAGGCCGTTTCTGTAAGCACCGTCCACCCATTTCCATTGACGTTCCAATAGAGCTCTTGATGATCGGTCCAATCGGTCACCACTCGATCGGTGGCGTAACGAATCACAAAGACATGACGTCCTTTCATGACGCGATCCGGATCTCCAAGACGAAGGCTCAGCTCTCCGTTCTCTTGAGTTTTTTTAAGAGCGATTGGCTGCCCATCCATTGTCGCTCCAAGCACCTGAATCGGTAGACGATAGATGCCCTTACCCCGTGTATATGTGATCGGGATTTGACGGTAGATCCCATGGCGAGCGTTCTCGTCAAAATCATATTCAATCCGCTCGGTGATCTCTAAACGACGTGAAGCATCAAGTGTCGCTTCGACGCGGAAGGAAGGGATATATTCTGCCGCCCATAGAGACGTGGGCAGAAAGAGTCCTCCTAGCAGGAAGGCGACCCCTAAGGAAAAAAGCGTGCGAAAAAACATGCTCTCATTCTACCGTGCGTACGCTACGACGGGAACAGGTGATGATTCTCTGGTATCATAGAGTCATGCTCCTTTTAAAACGTGCAAGGGCGTTCTTAATCGAGAACCAAATCATGGTCGTCCTGTTTGGGATTCTTCTTGGAACCTTTTTCTCCGATTCCCTTCGTGTTTTCAGCGCCTATTCGACTCCTCTGCTCGTCATTGTCTTTTTTACCTCAAGTCTTCGTCTTTCGATCAAGGAATTAACGGGGTATCTCAAAGACTGGCGTATGCTCTTGATCGCGACACTCTTCATGCTCGTCGTCCTTCCGCTCGCGCTCTTCATGCCGGCAAAATATCTGGCTCCGGATTGGGCGCTCGCGCTCCTTATCATGGGGGCGATGCCAACCGGGATGACGATCGCCCTTATCGCAGACTACTTTGGCGGAAAAACGGCGCTCGCCCTTTTGATTACGGCGAGCACATCTCTGCTTGCCCCGATCACCATTCCTTTTATCTTCAAGATTGCCGTCGGAACATTCGTTCCAATCCCCGTCTTCTCGATGTTCTGGTCACTCTTTGTGACGATCGTCCTTCCTCTTGTCCTCGCGCTCCTTGTGAAACACGCCGCTCCGAAGCTCGTGAAAAAACACGACGGTTTCTTTCGTGAAGTCTCGGTGCTCGCCTTCGGTATTCTGATCACTGGGATCACGGCAAACAGTATGGGGACCGCGAGCCTCGCCGTCTCTCCTCGTGATCTCTTCGTACTCATTCTGATTACATTGTGGCTTGGAGCGCTCACCTGGGTTTCGTATCATATCGTGAGTTGGCGTACTCCCCCGGAACGCATGACGATCGCGCTTTGTATGATCTACCTTAATAACACACTCGCCCTTTTTATCGCCGACAAGTTCTTCCATGATCAAAATCAAATCCCAAAACTTCTCCTCCTTCTTGTTGTGGTTAATCTCCTGCTTCCGCCTATCAAATACGCCGCTCGGAAGATGACCCTGCCTGCTCGTCGCCTCCATGAAATCAATGAAGTTTAGCTCTCTTGCCTTTTCTCCTATGCCTCGCCCACGCGTTCTTATCACACGGCGTATCCCTGCCGCTGGACTCCAATTACTTGAAAAAGCAAAGTATCAAATAGATCTTTATACCGAAGATAAAGTCATTCCTCGTAGAGAACTCTTGCGTCGCATCCAAGGAGTTGATGCGTTACTTTGTCTCTTAACCGATCAGATCGATGAAGAAGTAATCATAGCGGCTGGGGCTTCTCTCAAAATCATCGCGAACTATGCGGTTGGATTTGATAACATCGATCTCAGCGCCACGAAAATAGCTCTGATTCCTGTCACCAACACGCCCGTCCCGGAAATGAGTGAGGCTGTCGCGGATCATACCGTAGGACTCCTTCTCGCTCTTGCTCATCGGATCGTAGAAGGAGATCTATTTGCACGAGCAAAGAAATACCAGGGCTGGTCACCGGATCTCCTGGTTGGAAGCGACATCGTGGGTAAAACAATTGGGATTATTGGCCTTGGCCACATTGGTACTGCCGTCGCGAAACGCACCGTCAACGGATTTGGGATGCGCTGTCTCTATAGCTCTCCCCATCGTGATCCGGGATTTGAAAAGCAATATGGTGGCAGCTATCGGTCATTAGACCAATTATTACAAGAATCCGATTTCGTGACACTCCATGTTCCCCTGCTTCCTAGCACACGACATCTCATCTCAACCGCTGAGTTTGCGCTCATGAAAAAGACCGCCTTTTTGATTAATACCGCGCGTGGACCTGTCGTCAACGAAAAAGCCTTGTTACGTGCCCTCAAGACCAAACGCATCGCAGGTGCCGCCTTGGACGTATTTGAATGCGAACCCGCGATCGATTGTGATCTAACAGATAGACTCGAATTACGAGCGCTCCCAAATACAATCCTTACACCCCATATCGCTTCCGCAACCAAAGGGACACGCGAGGCGATGAGTATCTGTGCCGCGAAAAATATCATCGCAGTTCTTTCAGGAAGAGACCCTCTCAATCCTGCCATGTAACTATGAGGATCGAAGAAGAACAGGTTCTAGATCCTGCAATCAAAAGATAGATTGGTAAGTCAAAGAATGTTCCTGTGACTGAAGAAACTAAGGGTTGATAGGGTTCTACTTCACGAAGATCTGCGTGAAAAAATACTCCTCATCTCTTCCCTTCACGACCCCAATACCTGCGTGAGTATAAACACTATTTTCAAGATTGCGACGATGACCCTCGCTCTGAATCCAATCGTGGACCGCGGTCGCGACGGGATCCTCGGCAAAGGTATTTGCCGCCACGTTCTCTCCCATTTGGATAATACGCATACGGCTGCGGATTTCGTCATAGCGTTCATCAAAGCCATCATGGCCAAATACGACACGGCCGTCGCCCATATTTTGACTATGGGCACGAGCGGAATCAGCCACAACATCACTCCAGATCAGAGGAGCGACGCCAATCGATTGACGATGTTGGTTGATCAGATCATGCGTACGTCGCTCGAGCTCATTCGAAGCCATGGGCACAACCGGAGTTGGATTTGTGCCTGGTGTACTCGGTAAAAGAATCGGAAAAACCGGAGAAGTGACAGGCGGTAATGAATTTGGAGCGAGCATGATCCGTTCTAAATCCACGGTGGTGATTCCTAGCCCCTGTTGTCGTAACACCTGATACGTTTCTTCGGCGCTACCGAGGCGAACAGCGCGCATTGATTGCGGCAAAATATAATACGCCTGTCCCCGATCATCGACGTCGAGCAGAATCCGACCGGCTAATCGAGTTGGAAAACGGGTAGCGAGATAGCGCTCGAGTTCTGTATGACGAATCCCCAAACCCTTCATGCGAAGCAACTGGAAAGCATCTTGCGCGGTTCCAAGATAAAATCGTGTTTTTGAGAGTGGATCGATATACCAGGCTTCGCCATGACGTTGAACCTGAAGCAAGATGCGGCCTGAAAGACGACTTGATAAAGATGCTGCATCTGCCTCAAACGGCTGAAGACCAAAAAGAACAAGCGCAGCCACGATAAAGAACGGAGGAAGAGAAAAACGCATATATTTCTTCTAGAGTCGGATGTTTGAGAAACATTGTCAATGACCTCCTCCCCGGGATGCGCTGCGCTTCTCCCGGGGTTTCCTCGGTCGGCA
>CAYHTN010000019.1:0-20002 GCA_964359565.1 uncultured Gammaproteobacteria bacterium | reverse complement strand
GGTAGCTACGTTCGGCACGGATAAACGCTGAAAGCATCTAAGCGTGAAGCCGTCCTCAAGATTAACTTTCATTTAGGACCCTCCGAGACGAGGAGGTTGATAGGTGGTAGGTGTAAGGGTCGTGAGACCTTCAGCCGAGCCATACTAATAGTCCAATGTTTTGGCCATCCAGATTTGGATGTCCATGTATAAAAACGTATAAGGTGGAAAATGCATCCGCATGCCTTGCACGTATAACCGACTGATACTAGAATTACATTGTTTTTTGCCCCCGAGCTTGCGCCCTCGGCCTTGTGGATCTGCGAATGTAGATCTTTACAAGGCCGGTGACTCAAGCGGTGAGGAAACACCCGTTCCCATCCCGAACACGGTAGTTAAGCTCACCAGCAGCGATGGTACTTGGACCCAACCCGGTCCTGGAAGAGTAGCCCGTTGCCGGACTATCAAAGACACACCTTTAAACGGGTGTGTTTTTGTTTGGGTTGAGTTTTAGATTTTTCTACTTTACTTCTTATCGCATTCCTTACAGATCCCGAATAGCTCAAAAGAATGTTCTGTGATTTTACTGAACTCCGGTGCTTGTTTCAGTGCTGTCTTTTCAATATGTTCAAAATCACACCCGTTGAAATCTCGGATCTTTTCACACTTCATGCAGATCAGATGGTGGTGATCCTCACGTTCGTTCCATTCGTAGTACGTCTTGCTTTGATGAAGATCGATCTGTCGAACGATCCCGAGCTTGTGAAAGGCGACTAAATTCCTATAGATCGTCGCTTTATCTCTTCCCTCAACCTTCTCAACGATTTGATCAATATAAAGAGGTTTGGTTGATTTTTTAAGTTCAACCAGAAGTTTGATCCGTGTCGGAGTGATTTTTTTTCCTGCCTTTTTGAGAATGGAAATAAGCTCAGTTTCGAGAAGGTCTTTCCTCATACATTTGTTGTATAGAGTAGCTGCAGATGCAAGAAAATTGCAAGTAGAATGTTCCTCTGTTGGATTTGACAAGGGAGCCGAATATAGCGTTAAATGCAACTGCATTGCTTTTGCATATATAAAATGTGAGAATTGCCTTTGTTGGGAAAGGAGGAGCTGGGAAGACGACGATTGCCGGCTTTTTTACGAAACACCTTATAAATCAAGGCAAGAGTGTTTTTGCATTGGATGCCGATATCAATATCCACTTTGCTCAAAACTTGGGAGTATCCCCAGTGCCAGAAAAAGCCCTTTCGTACCTTCCGAATAAGCAGACGATTCGTGAGTATTTACGTGGAACGAATGAACGAATCCCTGGGGCACAATTTTTCGTGAAGACGACACCACCAGGCCAAGGATCGAATCTGCTTAGAATAACGCCCGATGATTCGTTTCTCCATCAATATACGAATCGTCTCTCAGATAGGCTCTTTGTAGGATATATTGGGACGTATCAACCCGACGAAATCGGGGTTAGCTGCTATCACGGCAATTTAGGTATTGCGGAAAACATCATTTCTCATCTTGATACAGACGACGATCATTGGCTCGTGACGGATATGGTTGCTGGGACAGACGCCTTTTCTGGCTCTCTTCATATTCTCTTTGATGCGATCTTTCTTGTCGTAGAACCAACGCCTGAAGGAGTAGGGGTATTTGAGCAATACAAACAATTAGCTGAGGCATCCGGTATCTGGGAGCATGTTTGGGTGTTAGGAAATAAGGTCCAAGACGCGGAAGATGAGAAATACCTTCAAGAGCGGATCGGAGAGAAGCTTGTAGGAGCTTTTCATAACGAGAGAGCTTTGCGCCGTTTACACCAAGAAGGAAAGAGTCTGAGCCTTGCTGAGTTCGGTCATCAAGAGGTCTTTCAAGCGATTCAGGTCTCGACAGTACGTTCGACTTGGAACAGACAGGGGCAATTGCATAAATTGCACGATCTCCACCGTATCCACGCGAAAGAGGACTATGTCATCGCTCGATGTGGAGACGTGAGCGGTCAGATAGATCCTGACTTTTGTTTCCCAATCAAAGAATAAGTATGCTGAAACTGACGCCAAAAGTTCATACGATAGTTCGAGATTATCTGTTCCATAAATCCCGTGTTCAAGAACTGACCGATGGTCTGGGTTCACCACTCAATATCTTGTTTCCTCAACTTGCCTCAGACAATGCAAAGGCATTTTTGGAAGTATTCCATAAACACAAAATCAAGGGACGGGTTTTTTGTGCTCATAAACCAAATAAATCACAGGCGATCGTTCGGCGACTTGCATCGGAGAATGTTGGGATGGATGTTGCCTCTCATGGCGAGCTGCTGAGCGCATTACAAGCGGGATTCGTGGGAGAAAGACTCGAGGCGACAGGTCCAAAGAACGAGAAGTTCATTCGATTAGCTTTACAGCATGGAGTCGTCATCGCCATTGATAGCACGGATGAACTTTTTCTTATTTCAAAAGTTCTGTCTCGATTAATGCTAACAGAAGCTCGGGTTTTATTGAGAATATCGGGATTCACCTCTCCCCATACCAAAGTCCACGGACGAGATACACGCTTTGGCATCAATCTTAAAGACTTGGACGCAACGTATCAATGGTTACGGGATCATAAAGAGATCAAGTTCCTTGGTTTATCGTTTCACCTCAATGCCGCGAACACGACGGAGAAGACTATTGCGATAGAAAATACACTTAACGCTCTCGTAAAAGCATCTTTGTACGGCCTGTCACCTTCTATCATAAGTATTGGAGGGGGGTTCCATATCTCTTATCTGGAATCAGCAGAAGAATGGGACACGTACATCTCGGCGCTTAAAAAGTCGGTTCTAGAAGAAATGGAGGCGCTGTCATGGGATCAATCCGGACTTGGATATAGAAACGAGAATGGAACACTTGACGGATCAGCTCAATTTGCGGATTCCTTCGTCTCTCACACTGTTTCCGAAGAGTTTGAAAAGATATTGGAAAGTCCTTTGCCATTGTTCGACAACACTGCGTTCAAACAGATTTTGGACGAACTTCTCTTTGAACTTTGGATTGAGCCGGGACGAGCGATATTGGATCAGGCGGGTATGACGGTCGCACGAGTTCTTTCCGTGACACGATCAGCTATGGATGAAACGGTTGTTATTTTGGACATGAATCGCTCCAATCTTAATTCTCAGGATTTGATGGTCTTAGCTGATCCAACGATTGTTTATCAAAAACCGAAAGAGCATCCAGAGAGCGCCGGTGTCTTCTTTGCTGGCAACTTGTGTCTCAAGAGCGATCTACTGACGCGCCATAAGACCTATCTTGATCAGCTTCCCGAGCCTGGAGATCTCGTAATCTTCCATAATACAGCAGCTTATATGATGGACTTCGCTGAGTCTCACACGCTTCAACAGGATATCGCCAAGAAGGTTGCGATCACAAAAATAGATGAAACTTTCACTTGGGCCTTAGACGATAATTACGAGCCGCTATGATCTATCATCAAATAACAGAACTGATTGGAAACACCCCCTTGCTTCGCATCGACCCAAAAATACATGGATTAGTGAACATCGATCTCTATGCAAAACTGGAATATCTCAATCCTTTTGGTTCCGTGAAAGACCGTGTAGCATGGGGAATGTTGAAAGATGACCTCGCTTCTCTCCAGAGCAAGCAACAAACGGTACTTGAAATGTCGAGCGGGAATACGGCGAAAGCGCTACAAGTGATTGCTTCTATTTACGGTATACCATTCAAAACTATCACGAACCGTATCAAGGTCACCGAGCAAAAAGCGATCCTAAAAATACTGGGAGCACAAATCGAGGAATTGCCCGGATCAAGCGATTGTCACGATCCATATGACCCGAATGATCCGTTAGTCTTCATTCAGAAAGAGCTCAAGAACAACGGAAATAGGTATTTCTTTACCTCGCAGTATTCCAATCCAAAAAATATCGACTCCCACTATGAAACAACGGGAGCAGAACTTTTAGCCGATCTTCCACGCATTGATTATCTCTTTGGAGGCTTAGGTACCACAGGCTCGACTCGGGGAACGGCAATGCGTATTCAGGAACGGGATAAAGATCTTCAAGCAATCGGGATTTGTGCGACCAAACGAGACTATATTCCGGGTATCCGTAATCAAGATGAAGTCTTGGAAGTAGGCTTGTTCGATCCGAAGTTCTACAAGGAGATTGTTTATACCTCTTCGCAAGAAGCTGTCGAAGGAATGCTGACGCTTAGCAAGCGATTGGGTGTTTTAGGCGGTCCTACGAGTGGTGCGTGCTACGAAGGAGCTCTGAAGCACTTGCGAACGATAGACGCTGACTTTAAAGAGCGAAAGACAGCTGTATTCATCGTCTGTGATCGGTTGGAGTGGTATGTTTCGTATATTCGAGAACGTAGGCCAGAGCTGTTTGGAGAGGGGGTCATTCGAGACTCGATCGAGTCGCTTTCTTTTGAAGAAGTTGAAAATGCTCCTACGCTGGTTTTGGAAGAATCAAGAGAATGGATTGAGAAAAACCATCCTCTTATTATTGATATGCGTGGTCATCAATCGTTCCATCTCGCGCATATTGCAGGATCAACGAATATCCCTGAATCGTTATTACGAGTATTGGTTGAAGGAACGCGGCCATTCGCCCAATCTCAACAACTCTTATTCGTCTGTCCACGAGGAGAACAATCAAAGAAGTATGCTGCCTATCTCACGAAGAAGGGATATTCGGCCTTTAATCTCGATAAAGGCCTGCTTGGATGGCGTGAAAAGAATATGTCACTTGAATCCCTGATTTGTGGTGATGTGGGTTAGGAAAACAACCCCTTAATATCTTCCCAATCCAGTTTCTTAAACAGATCTTGACTCTCTCCGACCATCGCGTTGAAGAGGGTCTGTTTTTTCTGTTTGAGGGCTTGGATTTTTTCCTCGATGGTCCCAAGCGTAAGTAAACGATAGACGTTTACCATCCGTTTCTGGCCAATACGATGGGTACGGTCGACGGCTTGGTGTTCAACGCTTGGGTTCCACCAGGGATCAAAAATAATAACGGTATCGGCAGCAGTGAGGTTCAAACCCGTTCCACCAGCCCTGAGACTGATGAGAAAGACCGGAATCCGAGGGTTCTCATTGAAATCATCAATCACCTGTTGGCGGTTCCGGGTTTTTCCAGAGAGGTAGTGATGGGCAACGTTCTGGTCTTTGAGAGCTTCAGAGACGATATCGAGCATGCTGGTAAATTGGCTGAAGACGAGAACCTTATGTTTCCCATCGATCGCTTCCTGAATCAACTCAAGGCAGGTATCGAGCTTTGTTGATTCGTAACGACGCCAGTCTATGTCTTTGGCGAGCAGAGCGGGATGATTACAAACTTGTCGGAGCTTCGTGAGTGCCGCAAGGATGTGAATGTGGGAGCGCTTAAAACCTTGGCGTTCGACCGTTGCGAAAATATCGCTTCTGACGTTCGCGAGAATTTCTTGATAGAGAATCGTCTGCGCATCGCTCAAACGACAAGCGCTTACTTGTTCTATTTTTGCGGGCAGTTCTTTTAATACTTCTGACTTTGTTCGTCTCAGCATGAAGGGCTGGATCTTCTGTCGTAACTGTTCGAGCGCCTCTTGATCGGACTCCTCCATGATCGGTTTATGGAAACGCTTGAAAAACTGTTCATGTGTTCCTAAAAATCCAGGCATCAAGAAGTCGAAAATAGACCAGATTTCTGAGACGTTGTTCTCAAATGGGGTGCCAGTAAGAGCAAGACGGTAATCGGCTTTGAGTCTTTTTACGACTTGCGCGCTTTTCGTCGCTTGGTTCTTGATGAACTGGGCTTCATCAAGGACGACATACTGGAACGATCGATCAGTTTTGAGGAGATAGTTTTCATCTTGTTTTAAGGTCGAATAGCTCAAGATGATCAGATCGTAGTCTACATCGTGCACGTACGACGCTCGGCGTTCCTTTTTCTCCCCTTCAACGACCAGGACCTTAAGCTCTGGAGCATACTTTTCTGCTTCGAGCTTCCAGTTATAGACCAATGTTTTCGGGCAAATAACGAGGGAGGGTTTGCCAACGACGCGATACATCGCAAGCAAGGCGAGTGTCTGAATCGTTTTCCCCAACCCCATATCATCGGCAAGAATGCCACCAAAATGGTAGGAGCGTAAAAAATGAAGCCAATTCACCCCTTCTTTTTGATAGGGACGGAGTACGCTCTCAAAGTGTTTTGGAAGTTTAATAGGTTTAACCGGTTTTCCGGTCTGCACCTCTTTCATAAAGGTTTGAAAACTTTTTGCCCGTACCGCTTCGTAGTAGGGCGAGGAAGCCATGATGTATTCAAGCTCAGGGGCATGAGAGAGGGATCCGGCAAAGCCCCCATCTTCTTGGGCTTGAAAATTTTGTAGTAAACGCGTGAGTCCTTCCAGTGTTTCTCGATTCGCAATCGTGACCATCGTTCCATCTTCGCGACGATAAAAGGGATCGCCACTTTGTAAGTACGATAACAGTTTTTCGCGTGTGATCTGTTCTTCACCGCAATAGCAGGTAAGATCGAAATAGAGCCAGTCATGATCTGCTTCAAGTTTCGTCTTGAATTCGGCCCGGAAATCTACGCGTTTAAGCGCCAAGGTTTCGTGAGAAAAGAGAAAAGGAATGCTATGGACATCGGCATATTCCGTTAACGCGGGCCAATGGAGTTGGAGGTATTGATTGAGAGGACTTGCTCCCAAACGGATGCATTTAAGCGTCTTACTAAAACCAAGGAGCGCCGCTTCTTGGCGAACTTGACGATAGAAGTCAATTTCTTTTTGAGGATCAATTTTGGCGTAATGGAGCGTATTCCCTTTGCGGATGATGACGTAGGAAGAGGCGGGCTGTTGCTCACGACGGATCAGAAGAGCTGCATTCGCGCGATGGCTTTCGTAGACGGTCGTCGCAATCCGTTCTTGATAGATGCCGTAGTCGATGACGGGAATGACTTCTAAAAACGCACTGTCTGGTCGGTAGTCGACTAAAAATGACATTTCGCATCTACGAGATTCTTCGGTCTTCAGATCCGGTGGGGGAGAGAGAAGCTCAAGATATTTTTTCGCATCTCGAACGATTTGTTCGAGATGAACGGTTTCTTCTTCGGTAAAAGTAGTTTCGTACCACGCTTCTGATCCGGTGTGGTTCAAAACGGCGTTCTCCTTTGGTTGAAGACGACGAATCAGCCCTGTAAGTGCAGGCGTAAGTGCATAGAGGGTGATAACGCCTTTTACTTCATAGATCAGGCAACCACCGTGAACAGAGAAATTGCGAGAAGCGCCCTGCGATCCGTATCTCTGCCACGAAGCGTGCGGCATTCGAAAGAGAAAATGGTGATGAACAGGAAGGTCTTGATCGTGAGAAGGGGTCGGCTCGTACCGGATTTCTGCTTGAAGAGACTCTGGATAGAGATTGAGAATGAGCGGCGATTGTGCCTGAAGCAGTGCTTCTGAATTTTTGTAGACGGGAATAGCAGATGCGACGATAAGTGGAAAAAGACGGGCAAGATCGGGCGTAGAACGCCCATCCTGTCTCCAGCTTTGCTTGAGATAGTGAAAGAGCTCTTGTTGCGCTTCGGTCAGATCGGTACGCGTGAGCAGGGTATTGATCGCCGCCTGTCGAGAAGGTTGATCTTTGTAATATAAAGTTGGCGTGTAGCCTTGATGGGAAGCGAGTAAAATAAAATAATCTTTTGGATTGAATCTACCCGCCACAGAAGGGTCGATGGGCTCAGGGGGAGGATCCATGGGGTGCTTTTTGGAAGAGATAAGTTCAGCAAGGAAGCTTTTAGAGATTGTTCCGTCGGGAAGATCGAGTTCGTCTAAAACCCGTCGAGTATGTTCCTCATCTGAAAGAGCTTGTGGCCAAGGTTGTTTTCCTAACGAACTCGCATAGGCGAGGCCAAGAGCGATCACGTGTTTACAAGTGTCTTCGTAGGGGCAAGTACAAGCACTCTGGCGTAATTTCTGCTTTCTAAGATCAAAGGTGAGAGACGTCTCATAGCGGTCGCTTCCTTGTACGTGGGCATTCACGTAGAGGGTAGAAGCGTCAGAAGACAGCTCGGCATGTAGCACCCCAACCGAACGAAGGGCATAATAGACAATCCCTCGACGGAAGATGAGGGATTCTGCCAGTTCTATTAAGCAACGACGAATAGCCTCCGGCGTCAGCATAAGTCGTTCCAGCTTACGCATTCTGGAGCAAAGAGACAACAGCGCAAGAGGTTCTCATTTTACCGCAGGACATCTACTGGAGTGGAGCGAGGCTGTTTCCCTTGACGCTCGTGAGAGGCCTCATTATAATGCCATTATTATGCAACGAAAGCTCATCAAAGTGGGAACTTCTGCCGCGGTGCTGATTCCGAAGGCGATGTTAGACGAGCTCAAGATACAGATTGGGGATACCGTCTTTATTGAAGTCTCTAAAAAAGCGAAGACGACGACCAAGCAAGATATTGATCCAGCCGTTTTAGAATGGACTGAAAAATTACGTAAACGTTATAAACCACTCCTAAAAAAACTAAGCTCTTCGTAGTGTGCAGTATCTTCGAGCAGAAGAAATTTTAGCAATTCACGACGAAACGATCGAGCAAGAAGGCGGCTGTCTTGGTGTGCGCGATATGGGGTTGCTTTACTCTGTCGCAGAGCGACCAAAAATGTCCATGATGGGACAAGAGTTTTATCCAGACCTCTTTTCAAAAGCAGCAGCGACCTTGGAAGGCATTGCCACCTATCACGTCTTTGCGGATGCAAATAAAAGGACGGCTTTTTTGTCTTGTGCGACCTTTCTTGGTTTAAATGGCTATGATTTACAGACATCAAGCGATCTTGCGTTTGATTTTATCCTGGCCGTAGCTCAAAAACAAAAAACAATCGTTGAAATTGCGGCGTGGCTGAAAAAGTATTCAAAAAAGAGAAGGTAGAGTGTATTCTGCTTTGTCCTAGATAGCTTGATTATGGTAAGTATTCTGCGACCCGTCTCAGAATATCTGGATTATGATAGCCGAGCACGATGATCATCCCAATCAGACCGCCAACGAGCACAAGCCAAAACCAGGTCGAGCGTGTTTCTTGGAGCTCAACCGTAACGGACTCTCGATCTTCGGCCCAATCCCATTTGGAGGGATCTTGCTCGTGATATACCAAGGCGATGTGGGTTGGCGGGCCACTTCGAAAACGGAGGAGAGGGATGACCCCATCCACGGAAAACGTTTGACCAGAAGCAGTATAGGTGAGAAACACGTGCCAACCATCAGGGGTGATTTCTGTGTGTATGACCTGACCTTGGACGGGCTTCCAGGCGTCATGAATGAGATCCGGGCGCACCATCGAAACAAGCCAACGCCCCGTTTTAAAAAGAAAAGGAAGGCTAAAGGCTGCAAAAACAGCGAGCAAAAACAGGGTATAGATGGAGACCACGGGGTCGGACATAAAAAGAAGTTTTAGAGAAATGGAGTTTCGTTGAGCAAGTGATGACTCTTATGAGTCATAACATATGTGATGAATAGATAAAAGCACCTCTTTTGGAGAGGTGCTTTTATCTCTAGTGCAGTCACGAATTGATCGTCTTATCTTTTCGTTTCAGTTCCACCGAGTTCGCGTGAAAAGTCTTCATCGCTCCCTGTTTCCTCGGCGAATTCTTGACCCAATTCAGCGAGCTCGTTGACTGCATCTTGAAACTCTTCCGTACCAGGTTTGAGAGCTTTTATTTCTTTATATTTTTGTTCAGCACGAAGAAGAATCTCTTCGAGCTTCGACGTATCTTCGGACGCTTTTTTCAGCTTATTGATATAGTCACGGGCCATTTTCATTTGGCGCGTATATTCAGACAGGTATTTTTTGGCATTTCGAATCGCTTCGAGATGTTGAATGTCGCTCCGAATATCATCAAATCTTCCAAAGATCTCATCTTCGATGATGTCTTCAAGATCTTCGATCTCTCCGACCTTGATTGTCTCTCCGAGCTTGACACGGGCTTGCTTAATGGCTTCAAGGGTACGATCGCCCTCACTCACGACTTCTGTAGCGGTATCCGGAGCGGCTTTTTTGGCACGAGCCCACATCTTTTCTACATTTTTGATCTCACGATCTACGCGTTTTAAGACTTGGGGGACGCGTGAAAGAAGCTCGCCTTTCTGCTCGCACTCATGGAGTGTCTCCATGTAGTCTCGTAGATCTTCAGGGCTCACATCTTCGATTGCCTCCATCGATTCGGCTTTGAGTACGGTCTCGACGAGTGATTGTGCCTTTGTGAGTGTTTCAGGACAGGTGGTTGGCAAAGAGATCCCTTTTGCAGACCACTTATCGAACATCTTCTTCATGTTTTGGAGGCCTCTGACCGCCTGCTTCATGCCTTTTTTCATTTGTTCAAGCATGCGTTTTTCTTGCTCTTTTTGTCGTGCTTCTTGAGCGGCCTGCTCTTGTTCGAAGGCCTTCTCTCGTGCCTCGGTATCTTGATGCTGGTCCCTCTGCTCGGATCCGTCCATCGAGGTTCTTCGCTCATCTGGTTTTTCACCGCGTGGAGGAGAAAAGAAGCCTTCACCTTCGGGTTTTTTGAATGTTTCTCCTGACCGAAACTCTTCTCGAGGGCGGTTACGACGTTCCTGCTCTTGCAGGCGGAATTTTTCCGCCATCTCCATGTTAGAACGATCCTCTGCTCCTCCCGGTGGGCGTCTGTCTCTAGTCTCTAGTCTCCCCTCGAGTGGCTTCGGGCCGTCACCTTCTCCATGAAATGGCTCTCGGGGAGGGGGACTACGCCGCTCTTCCCCCGATCCCGGTAGACCTTCTCGTCGTTCTTCTAAAGGAGGTTTCTGACGCTCTTCGGGAGGACGATCTTCTCGAAACTCTTGGGCGAATAGCGGGACGGAGTAGATACCCACCGTACCGATGATAAATCCAACCACGTAGGGCAAAAATGGATGGCGTACGGCTGCGTGCAAACGATCTTTCATAAAAAGGACAAAAAGAAAATGTTATTTGTACCAGAGTATACCATTTTGGATTGAATTTGAATATCAACTCATAAAGATCCATTGACGATCAAGAGACACTCTAGGTATTTTATTCGTATATGTCTGACTGTATTTTCTGCAAGATCGTAAGTGGAGAACTGCCTTGTCATAAGATTTGGGAAGACGAAAAACATCTTGCCTTTTTATCAATTTTCCCTAATACAGAGGGATTCTCAGTCGTGATCCCTAAGGCGCACTACTCAAGCTATGTCTTTGAAGTGCCAGAAGAAATCATGACGAATCTGGTCGTGGCAGCCAAGAAGGTCGGGAAACGTCTTGATGAAACATTTACTGATGTTGGCCGTACCGGACTTCTATTCGAAGGCTTTGGCGTTAACCATCTTCATGCCAAGCTTTTTCCGATGCATGGGACAAAGGATGATGAGTGGAAGCAGCATAAATCAGATGTAAAGGTTTATTTTGAAAAATACCAAGGCTATCTTTCTTCGCATGATTGTGAGCGTGCCGACGATGAAAGACTAGCAGCGCTAGCAAAAAGGCTCCGTGGAGAAGTGTAGATTTTTTTGTAAAAAAAGAGCAGCCTCGGAACACGTGTCACTCGTAGTTCTGAGGCTGAGGCAGGAGGCGCCATCCGAAGAGGATGGTTTTTGTGAAAGGACGCTCGAGAGCTAGCGCAGGGTGATGGGCTCTCCGAGACGCGGACGGCCTTCGGGGTAGATGCGGCTCCCGGACTCATTCCCGGTGATCATCAGATTGTAGCCCGTGAACCGAGAATCCCATTCTCCAGAAGTGAGCCCTCGTGTGATCGATCATAAAAAAAAGAAAGCCGGAGGACGACGAGAAGATGTCGTTCTGCAGCTGGAGGCGATCTAGTGTCGGGCGTTCACGACCATGAGCACGAGGTCGTCGCCCGCGACCAGGGCGGGGAGGCAGTACTGACCTTCGCGCGGTCCGCGCACGATGACCGGCGGTCCACAGTGTCGACCCGGACGCAGTCCACGTGTGTGCTCCTCGATCTGCTCCGCGAAGTGCGTCGGCTGATGCCTGCGGGCGTCACGTGTCCTCACATACATGTGCGCGTAGGCGTTCTCGTCGATACGGTGCGCCCAGCGCTCCTCGTTTAGGTACGCCACCACTTCTTGCGCGAAGGCGCGCTCGTAGGCGACGTCCGCACAGGTGTCGATGAGCGCCATCCACTCCTGCGACGTGAAGCTGCAGTGTGTGAGGATGTATCTCTCGAACACCAGGTGGGTGGCCTCGTGGAACGTCGTGATGCTCGCGACCTCCGGGTCCAATTCTCGAGCGACGAAGGCGGGGTTGACCACGAGGGCCTGGAGGTGCTCACTCCAGCCGAGACTCCCGATCTGTCCCATCAGGAAGGGGAAGCGGTTCCCGAACTCCTGAGCGGCTACCCGTACTTCCTCCGGGTGCCAGGTTCCGGTCGGTGCCCGCTCCATTCGGATCACGGTCTGCCCGCTCCGAAGCGTATTCAGGGTCGTGGCGTCGACGAGCGGCGGGTACCACTGTTCGCGCGCCGTCGCGGTCCGCACGAGGGTCTTGTAGCTGTCGATCTCGGCCGTCGTCGGTCGCTCGTAGAGCGGACCGTGGGCCCACTGCCGCTGCCGCGGGTGGATCCGCCTCGGCTGCGTGATTTCCGACTGTGACCGGGTTGAGGGGGAAGATTGGTCGGACACGCACCCGAAGGCGCCCATCACGACGAGGAGAAGAAGACCGAGGAGGGATCGCTGCACGAGTAGTTCTCCGGCAGAGGTTGGGACACGTGGTGCGTCGCACCGGTTTCGTTGTAAGAGGCTACTTATCACGAAACCCGTACGACCCAAAAGAACGCTTAAATATAGTCATTTCCCCCCTATCTGTCAATGATCTGAGCGGACGTTCCGAAAGAAAGCAAGAACAATATTTTTTTTGTAAAATTAGCCTCTTTTTATCTCACCTTGACGCGCACCGCTGTTTCATGGAACGGAGTAGAAGGAGAGGTTCCAACGTTCTCAGAAAGAGCCTTAATCATGAACAGGAACGCGTTCCATGTTTTTTATGTTGCCATGAGCGTCTTCGTGGTGATTTTTGTGACGGCGATCTACACCCGTCCGCTTGCCGCGAGTCCTGCCCGTCCTGGGCGTACGGTGACCGTTCGTGAGCGCGTCGTCATCATCGAGCCGAAGTACAGCTTCGTTCCTCAAAAGGAATGCGCGAGCATGAATGATATGCAGAAGCGCTGATCTCTCTCCGTCTCGCGAACTACCCGCGTGGATGGATTCTTTTTTATTCCTTATTTCTTAATCTTTCCAATACCCTGATAGATCAATCCGGCCTCTTCCACGCTTTTTGGATCTAGTAAGTTACGAGCATCGAAAACGAGTTTTCCTTTCATTTTTTCCGCGATACGCTTTGGTTCGAGCGTGCGAAAAATATCCCATTCGGTCGTGATCAGAATCGCATCTGCCTCATCACAGACGTGATACATCTCATCGACACGCGTAAATGGAGTGATAAAAGTGGTAGGAATAACCGCGGCCGGGTCGTAAGCTGTGACAATTGCGCCTGCAGTCGCGAGGAGTTGAATCAGTTCAAGGGCCGGAGAGTCTCGAGTATCGTCCGTGTTTTGCTTGAAAGAGATCCCAAGTACACCGATTCGTTTTCCTGAAAGATCGCCGAGGTGTTTTTTCATGCGCTTGATCACCCAGGTGCGTGCTTCCTCATTCGCCTCAATAGCAGCATGGCACACCGCAAGGTTCAGATCATGTTCTTTCGCGAGATGAAGAATGGCATGAACATCTTTGGGAAAACATGAACCACCCCAGCCTGGTCCGGGAGAAAGAAAGGAGTGTCCGATCCGTGGATCGGTGCCGATCCCATTCGCGACATCTTCGATATTTGCTCCTAAGGCGTCGGCGAGATGGGCGATATCGTTGATAAAGCTAACCTTTGTTGCTAGGAAAGCATTATTCGCATATTTCACAAGCTCGGCCGAACGGGGAGACATCACGAGCTTCGGGCAATCAATCGCGGCGTAGAGATCGTGCAGACACGCAGTTGCTTCAGGAGAACGAGTACCAAAAATGACACGACTTGGATACAGAAAATCTTTGACGGCCACCCCTTCACGCAACATCTCCGGGTTCGAAACGACATCAATGGTTTTTGTAGAGAGACCCTTCAATTTTTCTAAGACCCGATCATTCGTTCCAACTGGAACCGTGCTTTTTACAATCACCACCATCTGATCTTGAAGATGAGGAGCGAGCGATTCGCAAGCTTGATCAATAAACCGCATATCTGCGGAACCATCTGTCTGAGGTGGCGTTCCGACGGCAATCATCACGGCTCGAGCCTCTTCCATGCCTTTCTCATAGGAAGACGTGAACTGTAATCGTCCCGCTTGCACATTCTTTTGCACAATTGCCTCGAGGCCTTGCTCGTAAATCGGCATGATCCCCGCTTTCAAGCGTGTGAGTTTTACTTCATCAATATCGATGCAGATCACCTGATGCCCAACGTCCGCCAGGCAAGCGCCGCTCACGAGTCCGACGTATCCTGTGCCAATGACTGCTAGTTTCATATGTCTTCGAGTGTAGCAGCGAGAGGAATAGAGAGCTAGGGGAAGGAAAAAATGGTAAATGTCTATTTCATTGACATAAAAACACCCCTTCGCGTGAAGCTTGGAGGTGTTTTCAATCGATCTTTTGTTTTAGGTGCCGCAGGTCTGCAGGAGAGATATCTCGGCGTTGTTTGAGACCGTCTCCTGTGGGCTAAGGATTCGGAGGCGGACCCAGCTGTAGGGGTAATTACCGCTGAAGTTCCAACTCGTATTCACGGCTTGTGTGCCAGCGCCGGTGAAGGTCAGATATTGATCTTCAGAGGACTGACCCCCGTCACTACGTTCGAAGCGATAGCGCACGGTTCCGGCTTGATTCGCAGTTACCGTCCCTGTGAAAATGAACTGATGATAGCCACAGGCGAAGGCGTTCGCGTTATCGACGCTCACGTAGGCGCTCGTCACACGGAATGGTTCCGTCGGAGCACATCTGAGAGAAAAGTTTGCGCGAGAAGAAGCGGTGGCTCCCGGAGAGAGCACACGGAGCTGTTCCCAACCCGTATAAGGAGCGGAGAGATCCCACGTATCGGTCACGGTGATGGAGCCAGGGCCCGTGAAGGTGACTGAGCGATTGTTCGTATCAAGCGCATTGTCACTGCGATCCCAGGTGTAGCGGACAACACCCGCACGATCGGCGGTGATGACACCGGTGAACATAAAACGTTGAGAACAGCTCATGCTGTGTGTCGGTGAGACACTCGCGGTGACGTCCGTGACGCGTTGTTCTGGAGTCACGCAATTGCTCACGATTGGGGTACGAACGGAAGCGATCTCATTTGGGGTAATGATTTTGAGACGCATCCAGCCGCTATAGTTTCCGGTGAGGAACCAATCGGCAGAAACGGTTTTGGTTCCGGCGCTATCAAAGGTGACGTACTCGATCGGGGCGATGGCGTTATCACTCCGTTCCCAACGATAGGCAACAGTTCCTGCTCGTGTCGCCGTAATAGAACCTACGACGCCAAAGCCGAGGTTGCAGGCATTGGCACGGGACGTATCAAGATTGCTCGTAACATTTGTGACACGGAATTCTGTCGGAGGAGCGGTGGTACCACCGTAGCTCACGGTTAGCGTGTTCGACGTAATCGTGCGGAATGAATCAGAGGCGGTTGCATACAGGGCATGCGTACGGGCCACACCACTCGTGAGATTGACGACGCAAACGGTTGTACTAACACAGGAGCCAAGGAATTCACCGGTCGTTTGATGATAGACACGGATCGTAATCGCTTCGATGCCGTTTGCTCCGGTCAAATTCGCCATATAGGTCACGGTTTCGCTGCTCCCGTTCCACAAACGACTGGTGATCGCGCCGGAAAGGGCTGAGCCGTCCACGAGTCTTCCAAGGACGGGTGGGCGAGGAGGGTCAACGATAATCCCCAGACGAAGACTGTCTGAAGGTGTACTCACACCGTTATATTCATTGCTCACGTTATAGTCGCTCGCGCTATAGATCGGACTGCCGAGGGTATAGTTTGTGAAGAACATGTCCGGAATGTCGTCGATACGCCAGCGCCAGCCCGCGCCGTACAGTTGTTCGGCAACAGCTTCGCTCGTGACCCAACGGAGGGTGCCGTAGCGAGAGACGGCGTAGACTTTTGGATCGGTCGTGACTTTCACGAGGCGATACCCAGGACGATAGGTGACGTTGCCCCCAATGGTGATCCCCGCGAGTTCACTGTCGCTTAAGGTTTGAACCCGGCGAAAGTCGTCAGAAGAAAACCAGCTATAAAAGGTGTTCGTGTTCGGAAAGACGTAGCGCTTTCCGTCTGTCGCATGCCAATACAAGGTTGGGCCAGAGCCTTTAATGATGGTATTTGCGGTCACGGCGTTCGTCGCTTGTGGCGCGCCAACCACTCCAACCACCATCCCTAAAATAAGGAAGGCAGAGAGAATACGGTCAAGTGGTTTTTGCATAGAATTAAAAAAGAGGAATGGATAAAGACAAAAGCTTAACTCTTTTGTTAGTGGTACAAACGTTCCTCCTCTCTCGAACATGACACATCCCAAAATGGACGTCTACGAGTCTTGCTCCAAAAAACAGATATTTTGGCTTATTTTAAGCAAATAGTATCATCCCCATCGCTCTAAGAAGAGTCAACTCATGAGAAGGCTTGAGCGGTTCGTCATGTGGGTGAGATGAAAGAAGTCTGATATGATATCTTCATATGGAGAGTGCCTATGATACTTTTACTCCGCATCACGTCCCGGCTACTCCGCTCAGGCAGACTCAAGTTGAAAAACAAGTATATGAGGCGCGGGAAGCAAAACAGTTCTATAAAGAGCTTCGGCAAAAGCTCTTCACGCATGGGGCGCAAGAATACAAGGGAGCCAGACATCTTGCCTACTTTTTTGATGGTGAGGAATTGATTGTTCGTCGTGAAGATCCGCTCCGGATTGAGGGGCTTTTAGATGAAGGGAAGCTCGTCATTTCTACCGAAGGGAAAGGCTATGTGAATGCGACGAAGTGGCACCAGTATACGACTCACCAATGTTTGGTAACCGCATTTTTAGAAGGTCGCATGGATCATCATGGTGTGGTCACCGTGGCAGGTTATGCAAAGGATGGATTGGTTGAACGAAAGTTAAAGCCAGGAAGTGACGCAAATCCTCTTCATGAAGAAGGTGTTGTCTGTAGCGTTGAAGGAACGGTGGTAAGAGAGGATCTTCGCTTCCTTATTGTGCGTATCCCAATACAAAGATTTTCACAAGCCGAGATGACGGATGAAGAAACAGAAGCATTTGAAGAATGGTCTGAGGAAACGGACTACAGGAAGCCTCTTTATATCTTTCGGTTGTTTACGTTCAAAACAGTGCACTAACGGGAGAACCCACGGTTACGATCTATTTTTTCTGTCTCTAGCTGGCACTGAGTACAACGTAGGGCCCCAATGACCGCTTCTAATCGTTGAGTGGGAATTTCTTCGCCGCAGTCTAAACAAGTGCCGTAGGCCCCTTCTTCAATGCGTTTTAGTGCTGCTTCCAAATAAGGAACGCCGACGCGTAACTTAAGATCTGTGTGCGGTGGAGCAGGTTTCCCATGTACCTGAGCCTCTTTCCATCTTCGATATTTTTCTATTTTGGCTCGTAGTTGAGCCGCTACCTCTTTATAGTCGGGTCGGTCGGAACTCATATGATGATGTTCATTCTAACAAAGAGAAATGAAAGAAGGAAACAAAACGAGCCTTTTGGGAGGCTCGTTTTGTTACTCTTTCGCGGACTAGCGCAAGTTATCACTCGGGGTGTACATCATCGGTGGATTGAAATCGCTTGCACGGGTCACGGGAGCGCCGACGCTATAACTTACAAAGAATGCGTCAGGGATTTCTTCGACGTATTGGGCCCAGCTTTGTCCGTAGAGGGTACGAGCGACAGCTTCGTTCTCGAGCCAGCGGAGGGTGCCGTTTCGATCAACACCATAGACTTTTGGATCGGTTGAAATTTTCACGATGCGAGAACCAGGGCGAAAATAGACGTTGCCTCGAATCGGAAGGGAAACGAGTGACGCGTCAGAAATGGTGCGGACGCGCGCAAAGTCATACGGAGAGAACCAGCTGTAGAACGTTTCTTCGTTCGGAAACACATACCGCTCATAACCCGTATACCAGTAGACGGCGGGTCCTGAACCTTTCACGAGGCTTTCTGGAGTTGCGACGTCGACAGGAAGTAAAGGAGCGGCGGAAACGGACAGAACAGGGGAGAGAACCATGCAGATAGCTGCACAGGTAGAAAGGAGCTTTTTAATCATATGACACTATAATACGACCATTAGGAGGTCGTGTCTATGCAGACAAGAGTAATCTTTTCCACAGGCTTCACCAGGAAGAAGAATCAGCTGTGTTATAATCTCGTTAGTTCATTGATGTTTTATATTTTTTTATGGCTTCAAGTACGATGACACGAACAAGAACCTCGACAGCAACCAAGGTGTTGGTAGGAGCGGCCGTCGCAGGAGCGGCTGCGTATGGCTTCATGATGTTAGGTGATACGGCCGTGAATTCTTCGGATCCTGTCTATGATCCGAGTACGATTCAATACTGTCGTAACCAGTGTATCGTTACGTTCGGCGATGCCTGTCTTGAACGTGAAGAGGCCCGCTGTCTTGAATTCTCTGATGGTCGTTGCGTGCTTCGAGAGCGTACCGAGTCTTGTGATGCCCAAGGGCATGCGTGTTGGACCGCCTGTGATTTTCGGTTCGGTGAAGTGCCAGGCTATTACCCCCCAGGGTACTATCCGCCGGGATACGTACCACCAGGATATATGCCACCGACGGTGATGGAGGAAGTGCCGGTAGGATATGTTGTCCCGGGCTATACGCCCGCTGGATATATGCCGCCAGGGTCTGAGGTCCCGCTCGAACTTATGCCAGGATACGTTCCACCAGGATACGTTCCACCGCTAGTAGATCTTCCTCCGGGATATGTATGGCCAGGAGGGATACGTCTCGAGAGCGACGAACCAACATCGACTCCTGCAGAAAGAGAAATCCCTCCAGCGACAGAGCCAGAAGAGAGACATGAAGCGCCTGAACTCGAAGAAAAGCAATCATTTTTTCAACAGCTCTTCAATTAGAAGAAGGGTAGATATAGATAAAGCGATCATAGAAGAGTATGATCGCTTTATGTTTTTCCGTCGGTGGCGGTTCCAACGGTTTCTTTCAATGCTTGTCTTGGTAGGCGCAGTGATAGGGGTTACGAGCGGTCTTTTTGTGGCTCGAGGGCTCTTTTCTTGGATCTCATTTATGTGTGCGGTAGGCGTGGGAGTATTCGCTGCCGGTGTCATGTGGAAATGGTCTCGTCGCAGGGAACAGCAGGGCAAGGAAGATGAAATGAGCCCTCCCTTAGATCGAGCGCTTCTCGTTTGTGCATTCTTGATACAAGCGGGCGTACTTCTATCCCTCATCTCCGCACGAACTGATCGAGCCATCGCCTCGCCGTGGGAAGTGGTGCCGCCCGGGATTTTCTCTCTCTACGGCCTTGCCTTCTTTGCAACGATTTGGACGGTAGATCGACTGCCGGCACGCTTTGTCGCCAGCATCCTCGTTTTTCAGGGGCTACTCGCGGGAGGACTCTCTTTTATTATTTATCAGCTAGGCTTTGGATATGATCCTTTTGTCCATCAGGCGGCAGAACGGTATCTCGTGAGTCACGGTACCCTTGCCCCCGCATCGATTCTGTATGCCGGACATTACGGCTTGATCGTTTTTTTGGCTCGACTCACGAGCATCGATCCGGCGTTGATTGATCGTGCCTTGATCCCGCTTCTTTCGCCTCTGGCATTGCTCTGGGCGGGATCACGCGCGCTTTATACTTGGACAGAGAAGCCGCTCCGACGTTTAAGTCTCGTTGCTCTTTGGTTGGTGCCTTTTTTGCCTCTTACCTTTACCGTTCCTCATAATCTCACCTATCTGATTTTGGTCGTGATGGTTCTCTTGCTCCCGACAT
>CAYHTN010000018.1:14503-20448 GCA_964359565.1 uncultured Gammaproteobacteria bacterium | reverse complement strand
TCCATTTTGCTTATCTATTTTTCGTTGTTTAAGTTATAAAAAACACACTATTTGCTTGATAGAGAGAAAATATATATACTAATAACAACGAAATAAATCGTTGTTATGTCATTGTCATCAACCGAATTAAAAGAGATCCAAGAAATATTGAGCCAAGTTGGCCTGTCTGAACTCGAACAGCGGGCGTATTTGGCTCTCTTGGAGCATGGCGCGACGACCGCAACACCGATTGCGGGGCTTTTATCTGTCCCGCTCACCACCGCACAATCGCTGCTTCAGCGTTTGGCGAAACGAGGCGTAGTTCATGTCACCAAACGAAAGTCACGCTCCGTCTATGAAGCAAGAGATCCGATCGCTTTTAAAACATTATTAGAGCAAACGCTACAAGAGGTGACTCAGATGATCCCGCTCCTACGTACTTTAAAAGCAGAGCAGTCTGCTCCAATGCGTGTTCGTATTTATCAGCGCGAGCGCATGACCGATATTTTTCGTCAGGCGTTGCTCGCCAAAGAAAAAATGATCTATGAAATTGTCTCGGCGAAAGATCTCCAAGATATTCTTGGAGAGCGCTTTCACTTTACGAAGCGGCGTATCGCGGCGGAAATTTACCTCAAGAGTTTACGTATCGAAACCAGGGAAATAAAAAAATACAGTCAAGCATCCCATGCTCGTGAATTGCGTGAGGCTAAATTCCTCCCAAAAGAACTTGATTTTCATTGCTCTATTCTTCTTTGGGATCAAACGGTCGCCTTTTTTACGGCCGCAAATGAAGGTGCTGCGTGGGTCGTTCAGAGCGCGTCGCTGTCGTACATGGTCAAACAGCTATTTGAGCTTTTGTGGAGCGTGAGTCGCAAAATGGAGACGGGAAAAGAGGAAGATCTCTCTTAAAAAAAAGAGGACTCGGACAAAGAGATGGTCGAGTCGGGAGATTTAGGCGTCGGGAGGTGGGACGCGCTCGAATAGTTCAAAGAGCGCGTTTCGAGGATCTTCGTGACCTCCGGGAGGAAGTTTCACCGGATCGAGTTGCCTCATGAGGCGAACTCGATCGTCTTCGGTGATGGTCTGCGCCGTGCAGGCACGACACATCACCAAATCGACTTGGAAGAGGGTGAAGAGAGGGGCGGTGCTGAGGAGAGTCCCGGTCGCATCGTATAGATGGACGTGGAGATCTCCTCCGTACTCGCACCGTGTGAATGAGGCTTCTCCGTTCGGTTTCTCTGCTCTCGTCGGTGGTCCGGTCGTCGTTGGTTTTTTCTTTACGAAAGTGCTCCGGGGATTCTTTAGAAACGCGCTGTTCTTATTCTGGTGTGAACACCCCTGCGCGAGGGGGCTTTATCCTGTCAGAAACAAAGCTCCATCGCGCATTGGTAAAAGAATATTTATCTAAAGGTACGTATTTTTAGACGCACTGTCAATGCAAAAAACAGCGATTTTTTGGCTGTAAAGAGCCATCTTTACAGAAAAACTCCTCAAAGAAGCGTGTCTCAGAGGAGTTTTTCTTTTTTTATGACATTGTGTTTAGGAGCGCTTTCCCGTCTTTAAAAAAGAACTTTTGTACTTGTGGCAGGGACCGTTCCAGATTTTTTCTCAATAGAGAGGAAATGATCACACAAGCAAAGAAATGCATGATTTTATTTTGCTTCGAACCAGGTCGCAATCCGGCGTAGTCCAAGATGGATTTCTGCTTCTCCTTGCTGTACCTCGTTTTCAAAATAGGCGACTTCTACCGTCCCATCTTTTAAGAGTTTGATGTCTGCGTGTTTGTTTCCTTTTTTGATGGAGAGTTCGAGTTTGCCGTATGCCACGTCTGCAGCATCCACGTCGCTCACGGCAGCATCAATTAATTCCGCCAACGTGCTGACGCGACTGGTGATGTTTATCGCTTGTGAGCGATATCGTTCGGCGGGCCCAGGTGGTTTTTTAGGCGTTGGTAAAACTTCGGTGAGTGGAGGTGGATTTTCGTCTCGAACTAAAAACGCATCTAAATGCTTTCTGATTTCATCCGCGCCCATTGGAGGCGGTCCGGATCCCTCTTTTTTCTTTGCCATAGTTCGAAGTATAGAAGACATTTTCTCTTTAGAGAAGCATGAAAAATATTTTTGATCTGCAAATTTTTTGTAAAAAAAGAGACCCAGGTTCGTTGCAAGTGCTGCGCGAAGCTGGGTGGGTTTCAGAGTCTCTCCGCCTATGAGGACCAAAGGGGCTGCGAGGCTAGCGCCACGGAAGTCTCATGCTCGGTCAGATCCGGAACATGCTCGGCGTGCCGAACGGGACGAAGTGTCCGTCCGTCGCACCGAGCGACTCGATGAGGAGGCTCCCGACGATCATGATCTTGAGCATCTCGTTCTCGCCCGCGGCCTTCTCGTTCAGGGGGTCCTCCGCGTCGCCGGGCGGGAGCTCGAGCGTCTCCGCCTGGCTCCGGAGTAGCGTCGCCTCGCTCTCGCTCAGCATGCCGCTACCGAAGCTGCGGTCGACGACCGCGAACGCCTGGAACCGGGTGTAGAGGTACCCGGGCTCCTGGAGGCTCGCGAGCGTTGCGAAGAAGTGGGCATGCGCCCGGTCCCTGTGGCGGGTGCAGATCACGAAGCGCGCCGGCTCGGGCACCGTGACCCCGAAGGCCAGGTCGAGGGCCGCCTCCTCGAGTAGACTCTGACTCCGGATGATCCGGTCGGCGCGAGTCGCCTGCTCCGAGTCGGAGATGTCCGTGAGGGAGATCTCTCCCTGGAGACGCTCCACGTCCTCGGGCGTGAGCGCGCCGCTCTCGACGCTCTGCTGGAGCGTCTTCTGCGCGACCGCGGTCGAGAAGAGGAGCGGGCCGATCGAGCTGTCCTCAAAGCCCTCGAGCATCACCTTCCCGTGCACGCCGTGCTTGGCGCAGTGCGTGTGGTTGCACAGCTTCGCGTTGGCGCACTGCTCGAATCGCGCCAGCTCGGACCCCTTCGACACCGACGTCGTCCGTGTCAGCTTGTCGATGACCCGCAGGGCGGTCTCGGCGCCGTAGCTCATGAGCAGCTTGTCGAAGCGGTGCATCTCGCTCGGGAGCGCGTCGCGGGCCTGCCCCTCGATCGCCGCCGCCTCGTCGCTGGTCAGGCGCTGCTGCTCGATGAGGTTGCTGAGCAGGGACCGGAGGCCGGGGAGGGAGAAGATCAGCACGCTGCTGCCGAGGTACCGCGAGGTCTCGCGGTCGCGGAGCACGAGCCGGCCGTGGGGCGGCAGGTTGCGCTCGGGTTCCTGTGCGACCCCGAAGGTCACGGTGACGGGACGGGGGGTACGGAGGGTCTTGTCATTCATCGGTTTCCTCACTGGATGTCTAGCATCGTCTTCCCCTCGCGCGACGGCGCTGACTTGGTCGTTGTTGTGAAAATTGCACGAGGGAAATCTCCGACAAATGTCCATTTGTCGGAGATTTTCTCCGTCCAACTCTTTGTTTTCAAATGCCTAAATAGAGAACTATAACCGCAGAATGCTAATCGTTTACGGTGATTCTGTCAAGATGGAATTTCGCTGTATCTCTAAACAAGCTTTTAGGTTATTTTAGTTTTATGCCCAACTACGATGCGATTTATATGAAGGTCGCTCATCCCTATGGAGGAGGAAAACCAGATCCGCTTATTCGTCTTTTGATGGAGCTCGTCCCACAAGGTTCTGCAGTCGATCTTGGAGCAGGGGATGGACGTCATACGCTTGCGCTAGCGCGTCATGGCTGGGAGGTCACCGCTGTCGATACCTCTGAAGTGGGTCTGCAGAAGCTTCAGGAGTACGCGAACGCATTGAATCAAAAGAAGATTCAAACGATTCAAGCCGATATTTCGGTTTGGGAGCCGGAGCAGGAAGTTGATGCCATGGTCACCGCCTTCGTCCTCCATCATCTCACCAAACTACAAGCCCAGACGCTGATCAAAAGAATGCAACAAAAAACGCGAACAAAAGGCGTGCATGCGATCGCGACGTTCACCCCCGAGGGTGATTTCTATCGCGAACATCCAAGCGAGGGTTGGTTTTATCCAACCAAAGAGGAGCTAGTAGATCTCTATCAAAATTGGGAAGTGATCTACGTTCAAGAAGAAGAGGGGTTGGCACGACAAAAGAAAGCAGACGGGACCGCGATGAAGAATACGATTTTACGGATGTTGATGAGGAAATAGCTCTAGCCCCGCTTGCTCGATCCGTCCTCCCCTGTGCCCCTTCCCTCCGAGCTTCGCTCGGCGTGAGGATGACGTAAAAAAACGCCCCGGTAAATTAACCAGGGGAGGAGCCGCTTTCTATTCAATCGTTGGATCCAAGGATTTCAAGCTCACGAACGGAATCATGACGTCGTAGTGGAATTGGGGTTGGAGGGCGTAGAGCGTTGGGGTAGGAAAGAGAAGGTAGTGGTCGCCTTTGTAGAGGCCTTCTTCGAACAGGCGGACGAGGTTTAGTTTTAAGCGGGCCATGTCGGGACTACTGAGGGCCTTGGAGAGTACTTCGCTCGCTTCATGATGCGCTTCGCTTTCGCGGCTTTCCTTGAGAGCGGTTTTCAATTCATCTGGAGGAACGAGGCGAACGGCGGAGAACAGGAGCGGAGGATCATAGCTATCGATAGTGGGGAGGAGGCGTAGGACGAGGGTTTTCCAAGCGGCTCCATTGAGGGTGACCGGCTCATCCACGGGGACCCAGTGCTCTTCTTCGAATGTTCCGTCGACTTTAAAGAGCGGGTCGGCGCAAAAGAGGAAATCCCGTTCGATGATTTGCTGCGCTTCTTGGGCACGTTTGGATTCGAACAGGGCTTTGAGCTGTTCGGTCGTGATTTTGGACATGAAAAGGAGTATAGCGAACGAAACGCAGAAGAGCGATGTCTGGTCGAAACGTACATGGTATACTCAGGCGAGTCTTTGCCTTCTTTGTTCTTTCTATGGAGATTTTGACAGAGCTTGGTGTCATACTTGGTCTCGTGGTCGGGATCTCTGTTGTGATGCAGGCATTTCGATTACCGCTCTTACTGGGCTATCTGTTAGCGGGATTTTTAGCGGGACCCGGCATGTGGGGATTGTTCCATTCGAATCATCAATTTGAGTTGTTTTCGCAATTAGGCATCACGGCGCTTCTTTTTATTGTCGGTTTGGGACTAAATCCGGCGGTGATTCGTGAAACGGGGAAGACCTCTTTATATACAGGTCTTGGTCAGATTATGATCACGTCGGTGATGGGGTACGGCCTCACCCGATTCTTCGGATGGGATGTGCGTACGGCTTGGTTTTTAGCCATCGGTTTTACGTTTAGTAGCACCATCATCGTCATGAAGATGCTGGGAGACCGTCAGGATCTTGGACGCTTGTATGGCAAAATATCGATCGGCCTTTTGCTCGTGCAGGATCTGGCCGCCACTCTGATTCTTGTGGTCGTGACCGCCGTCGCGCAAGGAGCCGGAACCACTGGAGCGATCGTACAGATGCTCAGTCGATTTGTTCTCTTGCTCGTTAGCCTTGCTCTGTTCGCTCGCTACCTCTTGCCTCGTCTCACGCGCTTTTTTGCGGCGTCACAAGAGTTTCTTTTGGTCTTTATTGTGGGATGGGGCGTGGGAATTTCGGTGTTGTTTTCCCGGCTTGGTCTTTCGGTGGAGATCGGCGCGCTCGCTGCCGGTGTCGCCCTCGCCTCGTCTTCGTATCGCTATGAGATGACGGCCAAGATGAAGCTCCTCAGAGATTTTTTCTTGATCCTGTTTTTTGTGTTACTTGGTTCTCATCTTCAGATCTCTCAGATTGAAGTACTTTGGCTTCAGGCCCTGGTGTTCTCCGTCTTCGTATTGATTGGAAACCCGCTGATCGTGTGGGCAATCATGGGCGTCCTCGGATATACCAAGCGGACCACCTTCATGACCGGGCTTTCGGTTGCGCAGGTGAGTGAGTTTTCGTTGCTCTTGCTTTTACTCCTCCAAAAGTCGAATCTCGTGCCTGAGCAAGCCCTCT
>CAYHTN010000018.1:0-14493 GCA_964359565.1 uncultured Gammaproteobacteria bacterium | reverse complement strand
CTTCAACCTTGCTCTTTCAGCAGGCAGATCGGCTATTTCGGTTATGTTCCCCGCTTCTCCGTGTGTTCGAACGCGCACATGCTTATCAAGAGCATCACCATCAAGATCGCTACGACGCTTTGCTATTTGGCTGCCATCGCGTGGGGGAAGATTTCGTAAAAACGTTTCAAAAACGAAAACTCTCGTTTCTCATTGTCGACTTTGATCCTCAAGTGATTGCTGCCTTTGAAGCGAAAAATATTCCGTGTCGCTATGGAGATGCCTATGATAACGAACTGATGGAGGAACTAGATCTTGCCCATGCTAAGCTCCTCATTTGTACGATCCCGGATTATGAAACCAATGTTTTTTTGCTTGAGAAATGTCGCCGCTTAAATAAGCGCGCCTCTATTATTCTTACGGCGCACGGAGTTTCAGAAGCGAACGCGCTCTACAAGGCCGGAGCAACGTATGTGATCATGCCGCACTATCTCGGTGGGAATCACGCCGCTATGCTAGTCGAAAAACACGGTCATCGCCGCATCGATTTTGCCCGAGAACGAAAAGAGCACTTACTCCATTTAGCAGAACGGAAGGGGTAGAGGATTGACCCGAAACGTCTTCCGCGGCATCGTAAGAAGACTATGTCGTATCTCGTTGAATTTGCAACCGTGGCGGCGGTCCATTTGCTCGCTGTCCCGAGTCCGGGGTCGGATTTTGCTCTTTCGACGCATAAATAAATGTCCTTGACAGTATCGATGAAAAAAGGGAACGGAGTAGAAGAGGGAGGGCCTCCCTCTTCATCTATGCTTCGTGAATTGTTGCAACAGTATTTTGGCTATGATCGTTTTCGTCCGTTACAAGAAGAAATAACGTCGCATGTCCTGGCAAAGCAGGACGCATTTGTCCTCATGCCTACCGGTGGCGGGAAGTCTCTTTGTTATCAGCTCCCGGCCCTCGCGTTCCCAGGGATGACGCTCGTGATTTCTCCGCTCATTGCCCTCATGAAAGATCAGGTCGACGGGTTACGGGAGAGTGGGATTGAAGCGGCGTTTTTGAATAGCAGTATTTCATTTGATGTGGCACAAGAAATTCAAAGAGAGGTCGAACAGGGCCACGTGAAACTCTTATATGTGGCGCCCGAACGGATTGCACAACCTTGGTTTCAGCAGTGGCTTCGTCGGTTGTCTATTTCTCTGGTCGCGGTCGATGAAGCGCATTGTATTTCGGCCTGGGGCCATGATTTTCGGCCAGAGTATCGTCAACTCGCGCTCTTGCGGACACTCCTTCCTCGCGTCCCATTTATCGCGCTTACCGCAACCGCGAACGAACAAGTGCGTCGCGATATCATTGCGCAATTACAGTTAGAGCAGGGAAAGGTTTTCTGCTCGAGCTTTAATCGACCAAATTTAACCTACGAAGTCCGACCCAAACGTCAGTCGTTCCCGCAGTTGGTTGCTCTCCTTGAAGCGCATCGAGGTTCGTCGATCGTCATCTACTGCGTCTCCCGGAAAGACACCGAGCGATTGGCCGAAGGTTTACAAAAAGAAGGATTCTCCGCCGCCGCCTATCATGCGGGGCTCGCTTCGGAGATTCGAGCCCGGGTTCAAGATCGTTTTCTTCGTGATGATGTTCAGGTCATTGTCGACACCATCGCGTTTGGGATGGGGATTGATAAACCGAATGTGCGCTTGGTGGTTCATATGGATTTGCCCAAGTCCGTCGAAGGGTATTACCAAGAAACGGGCCGTGCGGGTCGTGACGGTCTCCCGAGCGCGTGTGTCTTATTTTATTCCCCCGGTGATCGGTTCAAACAAGATTATTTCATTGATCAATTAACCAAAGAAGAAGAGCGTGATCGCGCCAGGCGGCAGCTCATGGACATGATTCGCTATTCAGAAACGAACGCGTGTCGACGGGCGTATTTGTTGAAATATTTTGGCGAAGTTTGGGAACAGGTGAACTGCAGCGGCTGTGATCGTTGCCTTGCGCCGGTCGTGACCAAAGAAGAGCGTGACTATACCGAAGAGATCAAGATTCTTGTTCGAATCGTCGAGGCGCTGCAGGGGAATTATGGGACCGAACAAGTCCTCGCGATTGCCCGCGGTGCGAATGTCAAAAAAGTACGTGAACGAAACCATCATCAACTGGCCGACTACGGCGCGCTCAGTAAACATACCGATGTGGAGCTCAAGCATCTCATTCGAGAAGGTCTTGAGCGTGGCTGGTTTGTGAAGCAGGGAGATCGGTATCCGCTGCTTGCACTTGGTAAAGACGTGCCAGCGCGCTTAGAGAAAGGCGAACGTTGTGCGCTCGCCGCATTCATTGCTGAACCGACGTTTGCACCGACACGACCTACGAGAGTGGCGGCCTCAGAAGAGCTAGGATCGTTCGACCATGTCCTCTTTGAGCGTCTCCGCGTTCTCCGTCGCCGTTTAGCGGATGAACGTAAGGTTCCGGCCTACATCATTTTTGGAGACCGGACCCTGCAAGAATGTGCCCGTCGTCGTCCGACGACCAAAGAAGCATTTGCAACTGTTCCAGGGGTCGGGCAAGCGAAACTTGTCGCGTTTGGAGAGATCTTTGTGACGGAGATCAAAAATGCATTGACCGAAGCCAAGGGCTAAGGCTCGCCAAAACAGCCGGAACATGGTTCAATCGGCAATAATTTATGAATGCCTCCTTTCTCCTCTCTTGGCTCTCCCCGATCTTGCCCGTATTCTCTACCTTGCTCGGGGGATACGCCGTTTATCGCTGGAAGCGGGATTTGCATCCGTGGCTCTCTTTTTCAGGAGGGATGTTGTTAGGGGTTTCCTTTTTACATCTTCTTCCTGAAGCGGTTGAGCAGGGGATCGAGCATGGCCTTGAGCCACATGCACTATTTTTGGCCACTCTCATTACCATTTTGATTTTTCATGTCTTAGACAAAACCCTTTCTTTTCATGCACATCATGAACATAGTGATGGGGCACCAGCAGAGCATTGCGACAATGATACTCACCGTCAATCAAAAACGGTGATCCGTGCGCTTAGCATGATCCTGCATAGTGCCTTAGACGGAGTCGCAATCGGCGGCGGATTTGCAGTTGATATTCGTCTCGGTGTTTTGGTCCTTCTCGCCGTCCTCTTGCATGATTTTTCTGACGGGATGAGTACGGTGACATTGCTCAAACATGGATTTGGACAAAAGCGTGGTTGGATCCTTTTCTTTTGGATCGCCGATGCCGTTGCTCCTATTTTTGGCGCCCTCGTCGGTCGCGCCCTCGCTCCTTCAGGAGCGGTGATCGCCCTTATGCTCGCGAGCTTTGCCGGATTTTTTACCTTCCTCGCCCTCTCTGATCTTCTCCCACAAGCACACAGCGGTCGCATGTCGCGCCAATTTGGATTTTTCTTAACACTCCTTGGAGTTCTTCTCGTCTACGCCGCCCATCAGTTTGTGCATGTGTAGAAGTCAGGATGACATCTTTAAAAAGAAGTGAATTGATATTCTTTCCGGGATGACAGAATGCCTAAATGAAGGGTTCTTCGTAGCTTACTTTCTCCCCCGTAAACGGCGTGGCTTCATAGGTCCGGGTCCCCGTTTTTTTCAGGTACTCTGGCTGAAGGGGGATTTTCCCTTTTCCGCCGGGAAGATCGAGCATGTATTTGGGGAGCATGACCCCAGAAAGATTGCCTTGAAGGGCCTGCATGAGCTCAAGGCCTCGTTCCAAGGGGACGCGAAAATGACTCGTTCCTCGCGCCAGATCGAGCTGATGGATGTAGTAACAAACCACGCGGATATTGGTCAGTTTTTTGTAGAGCTCCGTTAGTGCTTCGACGGAATCGTTTATGCCACGTAACAGCACATGTTGATTGCGTACGACGATGCCAGCATCAACCAAACGCGCGATTGCCTCAATATTTTCTGAGGCAATCTCTCGAGCATGATTAAAGTGAGTAACCACGTAGAGGGGATGGGTCGTGTCTTGGTATTTTTTGAAGAGCTCAATGAGCGCAGGGGTGATACGTGAGGGGAGATTGACGGGAACGCGCGTATGGATCCGCAGTCGTGTAATCGTTGGAACAGAGCGAATACGCTGAAATAAAGCTTCTAAATGTGTGTCGACAAGGGTGAGGGGGTCGCCGCCGGTGAGAATGATTTCATCGAGTTCTGGATGTTCGTTGAGATACTGGACGATTCGATCAAGATCTTGAGCGGTTGGTCCAGGTGTTACTTGTCCGGTTTTAAAGCGACGAAAACAAAATCGACAGGACAGGGCACAAAAAAAGGTGGCGTAGAGAAGGACGCGGTCGGGATAGCGATGGGTGAGATAGGGGATCGGCGATTTGGCTTCATCACCAATAGGATCTACGAGTTCTTCCGGTGTGATCAGCAATTCTCGGGTGTGAGGAACGCAGATTTTAAGGAGCGGATCCTCAGGATTTTGAAAATCAATCAGCTTCGCGCTGTGCGGGGTGATCGCAAGACGCATGTCTTTCACGACAGCACGAAGTTCTTCCATGGGAAGACTTGGAATTCGTATTTGGAGCTCTTCGAGTGTGCGTATTGTATCGCGCAATTCTTGTTGCCAGTGTTCCATAGCGCGGCGATATTATCAGCTTTGCAGAAAAACGGTATACTACGCCCAAGTTCGTTCTTAACCCACACCCATGGCCCACACGCGACTCTCCACCTCGACCAAGGTTTCCGTCGGCATCGCCGCCGTTGCCTTAGTTGGTTTAGGCGCCTACGGATTTGCCTTTCTCTTGCAAGACGAAAGTGCGTTCCGTACCGACACGCCTCGTCCTTCCCCTCGTCAGCTTGCCCTCGATCGTTGTCTTAATAAATGCGTGGAAGGCGCAGATGCGTGTCTCGCGAATCCGCGTATTAAGAGAGAGGTCTGTGCGGTTCAGCAGAATAACTGTGAACAGGTGTGTCGGGCAGATTTTATGGCCTCGGATCCACAAGCCCGTGGAGGAGAGGTTCCACCGGTCGCGATGGGCGGCCGTGTCTACGAGATTCAAACAGATGCGTTGCCACCAGCATGGGTCAACAAATCTTACCGCCTTCTTTTAGAAGTAAAGAATGTTCCAGATCGAGCAAATGCACAGTGGTCGCTCGAAATGGGCCGATTACCAGAGGGCATCAAGCTCGGGGATCGAGATGGTCTTCTTTCGGGTGTGCCCACTGGGGCAGGGAGTTACCCTATTCGTATCAAAGTAGAATCTCCAGAAGGAAGCGGCTCGAAGGATCTGACGCTGCTTGTGAACCCAGAAGCGGAGACGGTGGCACCAACGCCTCGTGCTCCACTCGTCATCCCAACAATTCCTTCCGTCATCGTGTTACCGGATGACGTTCGATCGTCGATTGCATCCGTTGTGATTCGGACCGAGAGTTCTCTTCCAGAAGCCCGTTTGATGAGATCGTATCGTGTGGACTTAGAAGTCGGTTCCGTCCCATTCCCAAAGCTTCCTGTGAGCTGGCGTCTTGAGAGTGGTCGATTTCCAGAAGGGATAAAGTTGAATCAAGCCTCAGGCGTGATTTCGGGGATTCCGACGGAGCCTGGTCGCTATCTTTTACGAATGCGTGCCGAAAATGGGACCGCTTACGGCATCAAAGAGTTTGTCCTCACCGTGATGACGGACGAAATCATAGCTCCTCTTGATATTCCTCCACCGCCTACCCCTCCTCTCACGTCAGGGGTTCGTTCGATCACAATTGAAAGTACCTCTTTACCAGAAACAGTATTAGATCGTTCCTATCGAGTTCAAATGAATCATGGGACGTTACCTTTCCCAAATAACAGTGTAACCTGGTCTATCGTCGCTGGTCGTCTTCCGGATGGCATGAAGCTTGGAGATCGAGATGGATTGCTTGCGGGGATCCCAACTGAAGCAGGAAATTTCCGTATCACCATTCGCATCGAGAATACGGCCAATGCCCAAGGAGAGCGTGAATTCGATCTTTTAGTTCGTCCCCCAGCCGTTCCTACTCCTCCCGTGCCTCCGGTCATCCCACCAACCCCGCCTGTGCCTCCGGTCATTCCCCCAGCTCCTCCGGTCGTCCCACCTGTCGTCCCACCGGTACCACCAGAGCCAACGCCCCCCGCTCTTGCTATCGGCGCTTCCGCAGCTTTCGCTGAGGGCAGAGTTGGTCAAGAATATAAGCATCAACCACTCGTTGTCTCAGGCGGTTCTCAGCCTTATGTCTGGCGGATCGAAAGTGGTCGCTTGCCAGATGGTGTCACGCTCAATCAGGTGACGGGAGTTGTGACAGGTACGCCCACCGAAGCCGGTGCCTTCACCCTTCGCATTCGTGTTGGAGATGCAGCCCAGGCGAGCGTATCAGATGACTTCAGTTTCCGAGTATTGCCACCAGCTCCACAGCCTCCGATCGGTACCAACCCACCAGTGACGATCCTCCTTCCGTTTATGCTCTCAAGTCTTAATGCCATGCCAAATGGCACGGTTGGAGATCATTATAGCTTCCACCCCCTGAACGTCACCGGTGGCCGAACGCCTTATCAATGGCGTGTGATCGCAGGTCAACTACCTTCCGGTCTAAACCTCGATGACAACGGCAATGCAGTGGGTGTGCCAACCTCTGCCCGAGTCTATCAATTTACGATGCAAGTCAAGGATGTCGACGGCCAGGCGCTCACCGGAGAATTCACCGTCACGATCAATGCACGTGCTCAATACAATCAGGTTTATAATAACGACCCTCAATGGCCGATTCGGGTGAACCGTGTCAACGATATGGGTCTCCGGGTCCACGATCTCATCAAGCTCATCGATGATGGTGATCCAAACACGCAATACGACACCACCGTGTACTACGTCGGTGCCGATGGTCGTCGTCATGCCTTCCCGAATGCCAAGGCTTACTTTACCTGGTTCAGTGACTATTCTAGCGTCCGAGTTGTCTTACCACGTCAGTTGGCCGATATCCCTCTCGGTCCAAACATCGGCTATCGTCCGGGGGTACGGATGGTGAAATTTTCGACCGATCCTCGCGTGTATGCGGTCGATACCCAACGTCGCTTACGCTGGGTCACCACGGAACAGGTAGCTCAAGAACTCTACGGAAACTACTGGAATCAAAACATCGATGATATCTCCGATGCCTTCTACATGGACTATCGCTTCGATGCTCCATCGATCAATTCACGCTACCAGTTTGATCCAGACGTTGCTCGACGTTCCGTCGGCTATCCGAGTGAAGTGTTACCTTAAAGATAAGTAAGTAACAGGAGACGGGCGGGAATAATCCCGCCCGTTTTCGTTTTTTCCAAGCTGTGGCATCATATCGAACACGTATGGTATCCATCTCTCGTTTGGTCATTTGTTTTGGACTTGTGGTGGTAATGGGTACAGGATGTGTCTCTTGGTCGCCACGCGTTTCCATCGATCGAGTCATGTCTCAGATATCCGCGGATGATACAGTCCCTTCAATCGAGACGAAAGAAGCGGGGGAGCAGCTGGTTTGGACCAGACCATTAGGACCTCGAGTCGGTGAAAATACCTTATCCTTTTTATTACGATCTCAAACCGGAACGGCTCTAAGCACAGACGACTTAGTACTCATTCAAGAAAAAAAGATCCATGCCTTCTTGGTGCGAGAGGATCTAAGTGAGTTTCAGCACCTCTACCCAGAGCCTGCACGAGAGGGTTGGACGCTTCGCCCCCGTTTTCGTGAAGGAGGCTCGTATCATCTTTATCTCGATTATCAACCCATGGGCGAAAAGCACACGACTCTACACACGATGTTCATCGTTCCGGGTTTAGGGATGACGAAATTATTACCCTCCATGAATACCTCTTCAACCGTCATCGTTGATGGGGTAACGGCAAGGGTTGCCTTCGTCCCTCCTATGCTCACGACAGGAACAACCACCAAACTCACGTTTACTCTCGAGCAGCGTGGGCAAACGGTTCAAGAGATCGGGCCATTGCTGGGCGGTTTTGGTCACGTGACCATCCTGCAACGGGGTCGACCGGATCGATATATTCGTGTGCAGGCACTGGCAGATCGTCAACCTGAGGATGGACAACTCTCGTTTAAAACCATCTTTCCAGAACGGGGGATCTACCTGGCTTATGCCGAATTTAATATCGCGGGCGCCTTAAAAACGTTCCCGTTTGTCATTGACGTAAAAGAACCAGCTCCTATTCCTTTGTTGACTTCTACGCCTGGCAAGAAATAGAAAGAGATTCTCTTGCCATTTTGCCTTCCTTCATCTCATTACGTACACTCCCTAACATATGATTGGATCACTCCGGGGGATCGTACTTGAGTACGCGACAAACAGTGTATTAGTTGAAGTATATGGAGTGGGATATCGCGTACTCGTTTCAGCTTCGGTGCTCGCACTCGTGCGTACGGGAGAGGAGGTCTCCTTTTATATTCATGATCATGTTCGTGAAGACGTGCGAGATTTATACGGCTTTCTTTCTTCGGCTGATTTAAGTTTATTTGATCAGCTCCTCAGTATCTCAGGCGTTGGTCCAAAGGTCGCCATGACCATTTTAGGGATTGGTTCAGCTGATACCGTGCGCCGTGCCATCATGTCCGGAGATCTCGTGATGCTCACCTCTGTTCCAGGAGTTGGGAAAAAAACCGCGCAAAAAATTATCTTAGAACTTAAAGGTCAGTTGGTCGAACTCGCCGAAAGTTCGCCAATGGATCAAGAAGTGATTCAGGCCCTACAAGGTCTTGGATATCCCGTCGCGCAGGCACGAGAAGCGGTGAAGCTCCTTTCTCCGGAACTTACTAATACGTCTGACCGCGTTCGTGAAGCCCTCCGTTCACTCGCGAAATAAGTGACTATGTCTTTCTCGTTAGAGCTCGTTCAGGACGCAGAGATCTGGGATGCGCTCGTATACACATCGCCGTGGAATGCCTTTCCTCAATCCTGGCAATGGGGTGTTTTTCAGGAAGCTCAAGGAAATACGGTTCGCCGTTTCGTCTTAAGAGAGCAAGGCGTTCCCTTGGTCGTCTGTCAGCTCCTGCAGTACAAACGATCCTTTGGGATGAGTTATTGGGTCGGCGTTCGTGGCCCCGTCTTTCTTCCCGCTGCCAAGGGACGAGAACGGGAGTTTTTTCATGCCTTTTTAACGCAGCTGACGGGTCAGGATTTTCCTGACCATGCCTTGTTCTTTCGTTTCGAACCGATGTTGTCTTCTGATATCGGAAAAAACATCATGCCTATTCGGATGGTGCGTACGTCTGCGCGAAGTCCTGCGGCGACGCGCGTGCTTTCGCTTCGTAAGACCGAAGCAGAGCTCTTGGCGGAAATGCATTCGAAAACACGCTATAATATTCGTGTTGCACAAAAACAGGGGGTCGTTGTTCGCGTTGGCGATCAACCAGAAGATATCGAACGTTTTTTGCGACTTACCAAAGAAACAAGTAAACGCGATGCCTTTACTCCGCACGGAGATGCCTACTTACGCGCGACCTATGAATCTTTAGCGGCATCCGGGATGTCACGTCTTCGTTTTGCCGAAAAAGACGGCAAGATTTTAGCGGCAAACATGGAGATCGTTTATGGAGATACCCTGACGTATCTTCACGGCGCCTCTTCGTCGCATGAGCGTCAGGCGATGGCACCGTACTTGCTCCATTGGGAGGCGATCCAAGCGGCAAGGCAGGCCGGTCTCGAGCGCTATGATCTGTGGGGGTGTAACCCGGAACTAACTTCAAGTTACTATTACAAAAAAAGTTGGGAAGGGATCAGCCGGTTCAAACAAGGTTGGGGAGGGGAGCTGATCGAACTGATCGGGACTTGGGATCTGCCCGTGAACAGACTTTTTTATTTGCTCGCATTCCCAAAAACGGTTTTGCGTTGAGAAAAGAAGAGATAGGAGGTCTCTTTTTCATGCGAGGGATCATCCTTCCCATTCGTTCCCTGAGCGACTATGATAGAGCTACTTGGTTCTTAACCTCTTTTTCTCATTATGAACATGAAATGTGGCCTTTCCTGCGTCTGTAACTGCAAGAACGCGAAAGATTGGGCGTTACTTGCTCTGCGCGTTGCGTTGGGCGTAATCTTTGTATTCCATGGTTATGGAAAGCTCTGGGGAGCTCCTGGGATTGAAGCGTTTACGGGGATGATCGACAAGATCGGTTTTCCAGCTCCAGCGTTATTTGCCTATCTTGCAGCCTTATCTGAATTCGTTGGCGGTATAGCACTACTCGCAGGTATTGGGACAACGATCGCTTCCGGATTGCTCGTCGTTGTGATGTTGGTAGCGATTTTAGCAGTTCATGGAATTAAATTTCCAGGAATTGATGCGCCACTTTCACTCCTCGCCATGTCTCTCGCGGTTCTCCTCATGGGTCCTGGTCGCTATAGTCTTGCCGCGATGATGTGCAAAGGCTGTGAAGATGGTGGTCGTTGCTGCAACAAGGATGATGCGAAGATGATGTCAGGAAAGAAATAGGACTGATTTGATTGTTTGTAGGGGCGTGTGCAACACGCCCCTTTTATGTACCGCTATGTTCTAAACATCCTTGTTCCGATCGGACCCGTTCTCTATACTGCTTATATCTTTATGAGCCGTTTCTTTGTTCTTTGGGCGATGGTCCTTGTTTGCGGTTCCGTCCTCTCTGTACCGATAGGCACGCGAGCTGAACAGGTGATCGAGCTGCAGGACGGATTTCTGAAAGATAGCAAAGGGATTCTCTCTTATGTTCATCCGACAACCGGTCGAGGATATCTTTTGACCCAACCCGCGGCTGCATTACGAGCACTGAGGCCATTGGCACAAACAGTAACGGCACAAGCATGGGGAACGATTAAAGCGGCGACCACGACAAGTGCAATCCCTCGATCGCAGCTGTTGTTAGTGAAAGGGAATCCGAACAGACTTTGGTATTTCTCCTCCTCTCAGCAGAGATTTTATTATTTTGATGGAACCAAGGATTCCTTTGCCATCCTCCGTCGTGAAGCGCGTCAGAAGCCCCAGAAAACTGTTCCGCCTGTTCATCAATCCATCACGATACCATCTACGGCAGCGATTCCTGTTCCCCCGGTCTCGTCTTCGGCTTTTGCTTATACAAAAAAGAATACCGACCATGTGATTGTCATGGACGTTTCAAAAGGTGTCCAGATGAACGTGGTGACGGGCCATGATTCGATTCGACCAACCGAAGAATGTCGTTATCCCAAATATTGTAAAGCTGAGGCTCGAGCCGAAGCCTTTTCAGGTTATCTGAAACGATCAAACAATACTCCACTCGTTCTGAATGGTGGCTACTTTGATGCCTATTCGCAGCCATTGGATGAACAGAACTACCATACCGTCTCGAGCGATCTCGTCATCAATGGGAAGATGGAGTCGATGTATGGCTGGGACAAGGCCTGGGGAGATGGGGGAATGATTGCTCAGAAGAAAGACGGTTCCTTCGCCTTTTATTATCCGATTCGTCATTGGGTTCCGGACGCCGAGCAAATTCAGACCGCTGTTTCTAACTATCCATTGGTTCTTTTGAGCGGGACTCCACGCACCAAAGAGCAAATGCCAGTGTCGGATCCGAATGACTATAAGTTCTGGCTCAGTGTTCGTCGGAGTGGGCTAGGTCTGTCTGCGGATGGGACCAAGGTTGCCTACGTGAGCACGGTCGGCACGGTCGAAGATTTGGGACGAGCACTCTTAAATGCCGGGGCCGCGAACGGATTTGCCCTCGATGCTGGTGGATCGAACGGTTTGGCGTACCAGGGGAAAGCGATTTTTACTCTTGGAAGAAAATTGGCGTCAGTGATTACGTTCCGCTAGAGGATTTTAATGTTCTCGTCTGCGCCTTGAATGATGATGGGGTCGCTGTAAAGAGGTTCCATGAACCGCTTCATCTTGTCGGAGCCATTGCTCGGCGCTTCGAATACGTTCTTGGTTCACTTGAGCATCTAGTCCTTCACCCAGAGTCGCAAGAGCAATATAGCTAGACAGGGCGTGATAAAAGCTTTCTATGGTCTGTACGGTTCGATGACGTTGTTGTCTTACTTGATAGTCAACATCTAAAGCATTTTGGATGTTGACGTCGATTATACTATCTATCCTATAGCTGCCTACTTCGGTCAACGAAGGACGAGCCATTTCTAGTCTTGTGACAAACATAGGGGCGTAGACTAAAAAGACGTGACGTAATCCAGGATCATGAATGGTTCTGGCTAATCGTTGTAGTTCTCGATCCCGTTCTTGTTGTAGATCATGAATGACCTCTACGAGCTCTTGTTGCTGAGAGAATTCTGGATCGTGGTGATTATATCTTCTTGCAATCAGCAAGGGGTTTCGTTGTAGTAAGCGATACGCGGGTGGAAGTTGTTCTGGACGAGCTTCAAAAGCACGCATGAGTGTCGTTTTAAAGGACATGTCAGGATTTGCAGCGATCCCTTCACGATAGCGGCGAAGATATCCTTCCCGTTCCTGTGTCGTTCGTGTCTCGTTTTGATTTCTCTCTAAAAGCGCATATGCCTCTCGACGTCCAGCCTGCATCCGTTCCCAATACCCATATCCGCCTTTCCAGTTTGCGACTGCATCGACAACCCGCATCACGCTCTCAATCGTCTCCTCACTTGCGGTTGGATGGGCCCGTGCAAGCTGAAGCTTAGTTTTTGCTCTCCAATCAAGTTGTTCGGTTCCTGGGCCGGCATCTTCTGCAAACGAAGAGACTTCACGCGCGAGTTCTGCAATAAATTCGGCTTTGCGTGTTTCTTGTTGGCTGACGATGACGGCGTAATCATGATATCCGTTGACATAGGCATAGATAGAATCTTCTCCACTCACGCGATCGAGTGCTTCATCAATCGCGATTTCGTGTTCATGCGGGATCTCGTACGCATTTTCTAGATCAAGAATGGCATGGCCCGCGATTTCATGCGTGAGTATGTCTAGGAACTGATTAATCGTCGTATCTGGACGAAGACCGTCGATCGTGAGGACTGCTTCTGATGGCCGTCTACCTGCTGATTGGGTGCAATGACCGCCCTCGTTTCCTCCTCGTGAATAGGTAGCCGGCATGGGAATATGCTCTGTTGTAAAACGAAAAACCGCTACATTGCGCTCTACATCCTCCTGTCCAAACATGAGAAGTAACGCCTGGCTGATATGCTCAGAACGATAACCCGCGGCTTCAAAGCCTTCTACGCGAGTAGGGAGACGTTCATGGCGAAGACCGACAGAAACGGCGGAGTCCCAAGCGAGATTGCTTACGCCAACACTAATTTCACGGTTATATTTTATCGCGCCAACAACGGTACCGATGGCAGCCGCTCGTTTAAGCCATGTTCCACAGCGGCCACTGGCGAGATTTTGAAAAAAAGAACGAACAATCGCTTCTCTCGTCTCTCCTGTCTTTGGCTTTTCTTTCCCCCTCCGTCGCCTCGGAGCTGTGGGCATGTCTATTCCCCTCATACGATCGTCTGAGAAATAGCATGAGGTTCTGACGAAGCCAGTGCTTGGAATGAGGCCTGTGTTTCTTCAAAAAGGTCATTCCAATTCGAAAGATAGCGTCGTTCGGTACGGAGCAGGCCAAAGAGAACTTGAAATCGTGTCTGTTGCTCAAGCGGCCAAGTAGAAATTCCCTCCCAATAGACCATGAGAGGGTCGGGTACAAGGAGGAGGGTAAGATCGCGAAAACGAGCCCACGCTTCAAGCGCAAAGAGAGCTCGAGAAGATTGAAGAGGTGTGTATTCTGTCGTGAGGTGACAGGTCTCTCGATCTTTATCCTTGGTTCGGACAGAACGAGGAGTGGGGATTCCTTTCTTTTTCCAGAGGAGGATGTCTTCTCTTAAAAGAGCGGTGCCTTGTTCGTTTAAGCTTAGGTCTTCGCATGCTCCCTTGTGCACGCTCAAAGAACCAAGAAAGGTTCTATTTGCAGTAAATAAAAGAACGGGCATAAACTATGTGATAGCTTATCACAGTTCTACAAAAATACTCTAAACCAATCTTGTTTTTGTGTTTCTCTTAGCTTTATTCAAGTGGGTAAGTTCCGAAAATACTCTGAATGTGAATCACGGGAACTAAAAACACCACTTTATAAGCGGTGTTTTTATATGGTGGACCGTGTCGGAGTCGAACCGACGACCTCCGCCTTGCAAAGGCGGCGCTCTACCAACTAAGCTAACGGCCCTTTTTAGGATTTGATTATTTGGCGAATTTCGTTGTTGCTTCCTGCGCTTGCTCCTCGCGGTAGCGCTGCTACCGGTCGTCGCATGCTCGTCTGCTCCTAGAACTTCACTCAAATAATCAAGTCCTTGCTTGATTCAAAAGCGGGATAAGGTTAACCCATACCCCGCTTTTTTTCAAGCGAACCTATCGATGTCCTGTTCCTTGGTCTATTTGGCGTTCGTATCCGCTTGATGAAGACCGAAGACGTTTCCTTCGGTATCTATGAAGTACCCTTGCCAGGCCATGCCGACGAGAGCCATTTTGGGCATGGCAACGACACCGCCAGCCGCAAGAATTTTCGCGGCATATTCATCGTAGGAAGGGACGACGATCGTGCAAACATAGGCGTTTGAAGCTTGGCCA
>CAYHTN010000017.1:0-20573 GCA_964359565.1 uncultured Gammaproteobacteria bacterium | reverse complement strand
CTTGGCTTGGGGGCTGGCTCGCCTTGTTCGCTCTCACCATCCATCCATTACTCGGAATTCCGATCGCGACATTGCTCCTAAGCGTCTGGATCGCATCGCGTTTCCCGCGACTGGCGGGAGCTGGCTCATTCCTTTTCCCTTTCTTTGGGATGATTGTGGCGTTTGTCATCTATGTACAACGGGTTCAAGGTCAATTTCTATCTTTTACCTTTGAACGTTTAACGAGAGCATTTGCGATTGTATTTGGGCCTGTAGCGATCCCTCCTTCGATTTCTTTGCCGTGGTGGCTCCTGTATCAGTTTTTCGCGGTCTGGCCATTTATCTTCATCGCGATCGGTCTTTTTGGTTTTCGATTGATGCCGGTTAAAGAACGGCGGCTCGCGGGGATATTGTTTGGGACCGCTCTTAGTCTTGTCACAATCTCTCTTTTTTTAGCAGCCTTCATTCGCATTCCGAATATTTTATCAGGAGAGCAATTTGAATTTGCCTTGAGGTTGCGCTACGCGCTGCCTGTTTTCTTTTTGCCAGGCGTCTTTTTCGTCTTAGATCGTTTCTTTCCAACTAAACTGTGGCATCAATTTGGTGCAGGTATCCTCTTGAGTCTTGTCGCGACCATGGTCTGGTATGGCTCGTACCCTCAGTTCAATCCAGTCATGAAGCGTTCCGCTCCCGGTTTGGGGCGAACCGATCTTGAAGCAGTTACCTTGATCGAACGTTGGGCCGAAAAAAAGCCCTATACGGCTCTTACGCCACAAATGGTTTCGGCAGCGGCGCTCGCAACGATTGGATTTGAACGAGAATTGCAAACGGTTGCCGGACCGAGGTATCCGTACCCGATCCCCACAGGAGGTGAACTTTACGGGCAGTATCTTCGTTTTTGGCATGAGCCGGATTGTCGTCTCGTCATAAAAAATGTCGCTGCCTTTACGGACAGCTCTCAGATCTTTGTTGTGATTCCACATGGATGGGATCCAAATGGAGTCGTCCGAGCCCGCGTCAATCGGTGTGCAACCCAAACAGCATCAATTGATCAAAGAATGAGCGTATTTCAGATCGTCGAACACAGACCCTAGCTGTTTTTGAGGCTTTTTGTCATGTTGACTATCCATCTCTGATAACAGTGTTGTTGGGAAATATTTTGACCATGCGAACTTCGAACCCATTTTTGCGAAGGGGCTTGCAACCGTAAGCGCCGAGATCGGCTTTGTGCCGGAGCTCGAACTTGATCGGCGTACGATTGACGATGCCAATAAAGCTTGGCGTGTCCGTATCAAAGGCAAATGGCAAGGCAGGAGAAGATGTCGTCTTTGCAAATCACATGTGAAGCTGTAAGAACGTCGTTATCTGATTTGGTTTCTTTGGATGCATGGTATCTCATGCTTCTCAATCGCATCTTTGGAGCCGTTCTTTTGGATATATCAGCCATGGGGCAGAAGGAAGGGAGTAGCAAAGAACAGGTGCAGTCTCTGGTAGAGGCGGAGCGTATTCAACGATTCTAGTTTTTGAACTTACACATCTATCGCTTCTTTCACGATGGCATCAAGCAGGGCGATAGTGATACGTTGTCCGTGATTTCGTCGATCGGGACCGCTCAGTTCTGTGATATCACCGACGAGATATTTCCTCGTCTGGCTGTCTCTGATGCCAATTTGAAAATGATACGGATCTGATTTGGCCATACGGATCGCTTTTAGAATCCACGTCGCTGGTACGCCTTTATAGGCTTGGCGTTGGGTTGGGAAGTGGTCAATAGCGTGACACACCGAATTCCAAAGACGTTCTTTGAGGTCTTGATCGAGAGACTCATCTCGGATGAACTGCTCTGCACGTGCGAGTCGTCGTAATGATTCCCATTGCCTTCGCTCAATGCCGTAGTCGGTCGCGCTATAGCCTTGGGTATCTAAGCACAGGCCGTCGAGATCGATAGAAAGATAAAACTGATCAACACCCCTAATATACCAGGTGTAAAAAAGACGATGGAGATGAGCTTCAAGCTTTTCATAAGAAGGTGTGCCGTCTTTGCGATAAAAAGAATCGCCCTCGATAAAGGTTGCGTTTCTAAGAAGCTCGCTTGGACCAACGGGTTGCGTTCCCACGACCCCAAGGTGGCGGATGTAGTTTTCCTCCAAAAGCCAACGCATGACGTTCGCTTTGCGTGGTCCTGAAAACGGAACCTCGTACGTATCGGTATGATGGTCAAATGAGAGTAGGGCGGTCGTTTCCGACCGGTACTTCCAGCCGCCTGTGCGCGCTGCTTCGAACATATCAGCCGTCGTTCGGTGGGAATCGGAAATGCTGAAAAAATGATCTCGCGAAGGTCTCAGAAGGGATTTTCGAATTTCATCAACAAATTCCGCTCGACGGGGAGATGGTTTAGGGGTTGTGAACAATCCTTCCGGATGATGCTTGCTGAGAGGCCTGTATAAGCTCCAGGGATCCGCAAAAGGAGCATCCATGAGAGAGGCGATACGCTTCTGTACTTTTGCTTCTTCAAGCGCTTCTTGGACGCGTGATGCTCGTTTCACCTGGTCTAACGACACCCGCCCTGTGGCGATGAGCCGTTCGGCGCTGCCTAAAATGTCGTTGATTGCTTTATTGGCGGCGACGAACGTATCAAAAAACTCCTGAGGAGAGTCGGGTCGAACACCATGATGCTGCTCATCTGTTTTAAGGAGGAGCACCCACGCCTTCTCCCAACGCTCAGTTTGTTCTAAAGAGCGTCTCACGGAATTATCTAAGCGATGTACGGCTCCTTCCATCATTTCTGTAGTATAAACGAAAAGCAGTTTTCTATCGAAAAAAATTTCAGATGACTATCAAGACATAAGAAATAATGAAATAAAAAAAGAGCGCCCTCAGAAGAAATTGGGGGCGGAAGGTTAGACCGGAGCGGGAGGCCTGAGGAGGCAGTACTCGGGATGGTTTCGATGTGAGTTCGCTGTTTCAGCGAGGCACTTGGCTTCGACAGGCTCCGAGACGAGAACATCCTCTACCGCTCTGGGAAAGAAGGGCGTCTCGTCCTCTTGTCACGCTTGTTCTTGAACGGCCTTGGTCGGTTCCTGAGCTTCTGCTCGCACTCGCGTCTGGCGTTCTTCTTCGGCCGCGAGGGCCTTAAAGCGACTAAGGATAGTACTGGGCGCGATGAGAAAACGGCAGCGTTCTTGTCCTAGCGGACCAAAACGTTCGATCAGACGGCGAGTAATGAGGGCGCGCCAGAGCGTCAGCCGATAAAACGGCGTGATCTCTGGAAGAGCGGTCGCGATCGTCGCGAGCAAAACATCTTCTCGTGCTTCACGTACGAATCGCGAGGGAGGGAGGATCGTGGCCGTTTCGTAGGCCACTTCGTAGATCCGTCCTTGAAGATCTAGACCGCTCAACGGAGCGGCTGCGCCATGATCTGTTTCATCCATGGGAGTGCTCCGGTGAAGGGTGTATGAGTAGCCTAAAGAGCGAGCAGGAGAGCGTCAATAATAAAATGCAGAATTTCTGATCTTATCGGTCTTCCCGAGGTTCTCGTGAGGCCTCTTGACAGGCCGGCTTGACGCGCTGTTTATCGACGCGCACGCTTAAAAACGCTCGCAGAACCAAGTGAGCAGGAGTACTGGTCTCGGTGAGTAAACCGCAGTTGATCATCCGTCCCGGTGTCATTGAAGACTGGGACACCTTCCGCGTGACGGCCCCTCGGGGCAGTATCGCGGCAGACGGTTACGTGCTCGGGCCTCCGCGTGAGGATCCGGAGCATGACGTCTATGCCTTTGACCATCACTGCGATGGTCGGATCTTCGTCCGGGCTACCTGCGCGCAGATGCGTCTGGCGGCTCTCATGGGGCTCTTCGAGGAGCTCCCTTCAGATCGGAGGTTGTACCTCAACGGCTTCGATGAAGACACCTGTCTCGCGGCTCGGATCTTTCTTCATCCGGCGGAAGCACGCCTGCCCCAGATGTCCCGTCTCGTGGGATTTGAAGACATCATGGACGCCTCTTCGGGACTGTTCCCGACGGACCCGTCCTGGGATGACATGCTTGCGGCGGGAGCCTGGATCTTTCAGCCCTACCGCGACACCATCACGGTGAAGGGCACGCCCGAAGAGCTCGAAGGGATCTATCGGAGCGTCATCGAAGCGGTGGGAGCACGGATTCACGACTACCTCTACGGCAGAATCGGAGAGGGAAAAGTCGATCGTCGCTACGAACGCATCGGCGGTGGTCCCGACTGGGCACTCGTGCATCCTACGGGTGCAGACGCGCGTCTCGGGATGATCGCTGACGGCATTCGCGCCTACGTCATGGTGCGTTCGCTCGGTTCTGACCGCTGGCTCTACACCATCGGGCGGACGCCCTACAAGAAGCGGTTCCCGCTTCGCGGATTCTTCGATCGGTTGAATCTGATCGAGGGTTGCCCCCCTTCCAGCCGTTGGGGCGGTTCGCCCATCGTAGGTGGCAGTCCGAAGCCCTACGGTAGCGCCCTTCCTCCGGCCGAAGTCGAGCGCTGCGTGAATAGCCTCCTCGTCGAGCAAGGCCTCGCGGCCTGATTCGTTCCTTCAAAAAAAGCTAGAGGAGCCCGGTCTGTGACTCCTCTGCATCTTTCCACACCTGTCTCTGACAGATGCTGAAATGTGTCTCCTCTCTCTTACGAAAGAAAAATTGCGCTAAGGGTTCGTCGTTGTACTTGTGTCTGGGTATTTAAACGTAGACATGAGCCCGCTGACGAAGTTGCGATAGTCTTCGACCTTGAAAGAAGGCGTACTGGTTGAATACTTCTTGGTGAACGTGATTACGGCAATCCGTGTATCTTTTTTGGTTGACCAATATTCGGTATCGATGGCAACACTCGGTGGATTAAGGGCGTGCGTGACGCGACAGAAATCAACACCATTAAGATTCACGCGTTCGATGGCGCCGCCGCCGATTTCATCATAACAGCCATCTTTGATGGCGCTATCGTTTGCATTCAGAACTTTCACGGCAAATTTAGGGGCGTAAATTCCCTTGGTCGGAAATTGAAGCAAAAATTTAAGGGCGCTATTGCGATAGGTTTGCCAGGTCGCATCGACCGTTGGTGGCGTGACCGTTGTTGCAGGTGTTGGGGTGGTCGCTTGAGTCGAACTCGCGATCGGAGAAGGAGTAGAATTCGAAAACGACGGCAGGCCGTTTGTACGGTAGTAGCGGTAGCCGAATCCGCCAGCAAGGACGACGACGCCAGCGATGACAAGATATTTTGCAAGGGACATAGTGTATGTACTATAACGTATTTAAATACATCAAACCACTGATCATTGAGCCGCAGTGAGACTCGGGACAAGCTTTCTCAGAGAGCGAAGGGCATTTTGGGCTTGCGTGGCCGATTCTTGTCCATGACCAACGGCTTCATCGATCAGATGAGATAAGCGATGGAAAATAGCCTGGCGGGTTTCTTCCGGAGCTCCAACCCGTTGATGAGTTGCGAGCATCATCCGTATTTGACCATCTGGACGTGTGATCTGTGCAAGCGAATCCCAGAGAATGCGGCCATCGGGAAACGTTCCTTGCATCCGATCAAGTGAATGGAGAAGGAGTTGGGCCGCTTGTTCGCAGATAGGAGCAACCGGTCCGGTTGGCTCTTGGGCTTCAATTGCTCTCGCGGTGCCGCTCATCATGAGTGCTAGTTGCTTGAGATGGAGTGGCAACATTTTGCGGGTATAGGCCACACACTCATCTTGGCTCCAGCGGGGGTATTTTTCCTGATAGGCTTGAATCAACGTTTCTTGAATCAAGATGAAGTGAGGGACATGCTGGGTCAGAAACTCACAGATTTCCTTACGGATGCGTGGATTCATCATCCATTCACTTGTAGCAAATGGATTGCTACGATCTGGATTTAACAGATCCGTAAAGAAGGTGGCGCACGCGTGAGCAAACGCCGGAGGGAGAGGGTCTCGTGCTGGGGGAAGATCGCTTTCAAAGATAGCTAGAAGCTCTTCTCGACGCCGAGAGGATTGTCTCTTAGCGGCACGCGTATTCCAGAGACGGTCCTCGAGTTCATGATATTGTCGCTCCCGCTGTTCGATAGCTAGAACGGTATCTGCATGAGGTGGTTCGCTCCGAAGTTCAACCAGTTTGCTCTGAATGCGTTTTAGCGCTAGTTCAATACGTATGATGGCAGCTTGAGCGTCAAGAGAGCGTTCCTCTTCATCCCGAAGTTCTGTGTTTAAAGAGCGATCATTAGGAATCTCTCTGAGATCATTTGAGGAAAGAACTTCAACAGCACCAGCATCGATGTTCGGACGCATCGCTCTCGAACGTTCGATTTGTTTTTCTGGTGAACGGTGCGTGAGTTCAGACATAAAACTCTTCTAACAACTCACGGTAGTATACGATAGGTCGTTTCTTCTGACGAGTACGATCGGTATTCAGCCATTTTATCACGATGCATCTGGTTTTAGGACCTGTTGCAGTCGTTCTTTTGTGATTCCTCCAAGCGCAAATAGAGCGAGAGTGTATGTAACGGCTCCAAAGATGATCGAAATCGCGAGTGGTTGGAGACGTAGAAGCCACACCGTTCCTCCCATGACGATCGAGGCTGCGATTGTGGCGAGGATGGTTTGAGAATCGAGCTTAAAGGGGCTTTGACGTTGCGTCACCGTCCAAGAGGCAAGAAAAATAGAGGCTTCAGAAGCGACGGTGAGCCAGGCCGCGGCCCACATTCCATAGCGAGGAATAAACAGAACATAGCCGCCTAAGGTCAGTAACGCCACTACGAGATAGATCGGCAGCATTTTACGTTGGACATTGAGCGCGACAATGGCATGAGACGTAATCGTATTGATATAGATGATCCCGACCGCGAGGACAAGAACACGAAGTACCGCTCCAGAGCTCACGAAATCTGGTCCAGACACAAGGGTCATGATCTGAGGGCCAAGGAGCCAGGTTCCCACAATCAGAGGACACACCACATAAAACATGACTTCGACCGAACGACTCAGATAGCGACCGAATCGCGCTTTTTCTTTTCGACCCCATACCTCGGAGAGGAGAGGGAGTAAAATACCGGCGTACATGAAGGGAACGGTAATCAGAATTTCCAGGACGCGATAAGCGGCTCCATACAACCCCACCTCTTCGAGCGGGCGAACGCGAGAAAGAACAAACGTATCTGCTTTAAAATAGACCAAATTGAAGGCGATTGAGACACCAATCGGCCAAGAGCGAATGAGCGTTTCTTTCCAGAAGCTTGGATCCCAATTGAAACGAATGCGGCCACGGGGTTGGATGAAAAGAAAACAAAACAGAAAGTTTAAGAAGCTTCCGATACTCACGAGCCAGAGGAGAGAGACCAAACTCCAACCTTGCTGCGCGCCAACGATAAGTCCGCCGAGTAGAAAGGCGCGTCCAATCACTTCCCCGATAGCCGGAATATGCATACGCAGATGGCGCTGTTGGAGTCCGATCAAAATTTGATTGATAGCCGGAAAAAAGACCGATGCGTTTAAGGCGATAATCGCAAGCAGCATGATTTCCTCCATCGGATAGAGGAGATACCAAATGAGCGGCGCGAGCATGAGAACGATCACGGCCATGATAAGACGCAAGGTGAAGAGCGCTGAAACACAGCGTCGTTCGTAGGCTTCGTCGTTTCCGTGCTCACCTAAGAGGGCGGTGAACGTGACATTGATCCCTAGATCGAGAATGAGGGCAAAGATCTGAAGATAGGCATTGGCGGCGGTATACAGACCAAAGCCCGCCTGACCCAGGAGACGCGTGAGCAGACCGACAACAAAGATGCCGAAGATGGTGGAGATGACTTTTCCTACAAGTTGAACCCCGGTGTTCCAGGCGAGAGCACGAGCGACAGACATGGCTCTAGCATAGCCGAGGATCTAAAGGACGGTAAGACGGTCGACGAAGAAGGGGAAAAATGCTTTAATCAAGGGCATACGTCCTGTTATGTTCTTTTTCTGGCAGCAAGGCATGCAGATGCACAAAGACCGTCTCTCCTTTTTTCGGAGAAGCCGTTATCTCTGTGCATCTTTTTTAATCTTCACGCTTTTTCTTAGCGCAGCGAATTTTCTCTTCCCTAAGACGGTTCAAGCGGTCACGGTGGTGGGAGGGTATCAGGCCTCGGTGATCTCGCTGGACTATCCCCGTGAGTTGCCTCCAGGAACGGTCGGCCAGGTAACGGTACAATTCCAAAATATTGGGACGACTCCTTGGCTCAAGGATGGCAAAAATTTCGTTTCTCTCTATCGCTGGGATCCTCGCAGTAAAAAAGAGCTTGCAAGCGCGTTTGCTCGTCCGTCGTGGGAAACGACCAAGCGGCCAACGCGTATTCCCCTGCCACGGGTGAACCCAGGCGCGAGTGTTGATCTTGCGTTCCCTATTGTTGCATCTTCAAAGCCCGGTATCTACCGAGAAGAATTTGTGTTAGCGGCCGAAAATCTCGCTTGGATCGCGTATAGCCCTTTTGTGATCGAACTACGGGTTGGTTCTTCTAGTGTCGCTTCTCCTTCCACGCTCAATCAAGCGACTGTTCCTTTGATGACCGATTTTCAGACCCTGATCACGTCCGGTCCGATCGCTTCAGGAAAGTATGCTGCGACGCTTCTGCTTCGTTCAGCCCAGTCGATTAAAGTTGTAGGGGGAACGCGTGCAGAAATGACGCTTGGATTCAAAAATGTTGGGACGGAAACCTGGGGTTCGCGTAGTATTCAGCTGAAAAGTGTTCGTGCCTTGCACAGTGATGAGAGTATTTCTCTCCGAGATCAATCGTGGAACGGGGCCACAGAAGCCGTGAATCTCCTCGGAGCGACGAAGCCAGGCGAGATCGCCTTTGCCTCTTTTGCGATGCGTACCCCGATGCGTCGTGGTGAGTATGTCGCTATCTTTCAACTCTACGGTGATACGCAAGCCATCGAAGGAGGAGAAGTCGAAATTCCGATTACGATTACGACCGATGCGAACCAGGCGCTGCCAACGCCAATTGTTTCGACTCCGGTTACACCACGACCGACACCGGCACCTTCACCAAGTACCCCCTCATCCCCCGTGTTGGAAACTGCTCCACTAACCGGTGATGTTTCGACTTTGCCCGCCGAGCCCATGATGCGCGTTGGCTTGTTTCGTACCACCGATGATCAAATGCAAATTCGTGCTCTACAAACGCCCGTGATCGTGCAACAAAATGGTTCGGAGGTCTGTCGATTGGCAGCCGGTCAAAGTACGACCGTGCGGTATGATCGCGTGAATCAGGTCTATGTTTTACAGGGAGGCGCATGCGCAAGTCAGTCAACACAATGGTACATTTTTCGCTCTGAAGACGGTCTTGCTCCGATGGAAATTTCTGACTTCTCTCGTCCCGTCGGCTGGTTGCCAGGAGCGAATGATAATACGTTCCGAACACAGTTAGAATTACATTACACGCCTTCAACGGACGCCGTTTGGATTATTAATGAACTTCCATTTGAATATTACTTACGTGGCATCGCTGAAACATCGGATGTCAGTCCGCAACAGTTTCAGCGCACCTTGCTCACAGCCGCGCGAACGTATGGTCTTTACCACATTCAACGTGGTACTAAGCATGCGAACGAGTTCTATCATGTCGATGCACGCTACGATCAGGTCTATCGCGGTTACGGTGCCGAAGCACGCAGTCCAAATATCGTGGCCGGAATTGAAGCAACGCGTGGGCAAATCGTGACGTACAATGGCAAGATTGCGATCACTCCCTATTTCTCCCGTTCCGATGGCCGTACCCGTTCTTGGGGAGAGGTTTGGTATGGTGGATCACAGTATCCGTGGCTCGTCGGTGTTCCTGTGCCTGAAGACAATGGCCGTACCCTTTGGGGTCATGGGGTTGGCATGTCTGCCTCCGGCGCGCTCGATATGGCTCGCGCAGGCAAACAATACGATGAAATCTTGAAACATTTCTACACGGGAATTGAATTACGCCGGGCGTATAAGTGATGTTTTTCGGACCAGCGGAAGGGATTCCGTTCCATATCCAGACGTGTCCGTCAATACAAAAACACCCCGTCGCACGAAGCTTCGAGGTGTTTTTTGATTTGCTCGATTTTTAGATCACGCTATCGATCAATCCATACTCTTTCGCCTTTTTGGCGTTCATGAAGTTGTCGCGTTCGGTGTCGTTCTCAATCACCTTTAGTGGTTGTCCGCTATGTTTTGCAAGAATCTTGTTCAAGCTATCCTTCATTTCAAGAATGCGTTCGGCGTGAATCTTAATATCGGTCGCTTGTCCTTGAACGCCACCCAGGACTTGGTGAATCATCACTTCAGAGTTCGGTAGAGCAAAGCGCTTGCCTTTGGCGCCTCCGGCGAGGAGAACAGCGCCCATCGACGCCGCCATCCCGATACAAATTGTTGAGACATGGGCTTTCACGTATTGCATTGCATCGTAGATGGCGAGACCAGCCGTAACGGAACCACCAGGAGAATTGATATAGATCTTAATGTCTTTCGTCTTGTCTTGGCTTTCTAGAAAAAGAAGCTGGGCCACCACGATATTTGCCACATCATCATCGATGGCAGAGCCAAGCATAATAATACGATCTTTTAAAAGACGAGAGTAAATGTCATAGGCGCGTTCACCCATGCTGGTCTTTTCAATGACCGTAGGAATCAAATAGTTGTTCGTCGGGATTTCACCTAAGGCGTAAGGATTGCGCATAGTTGTCTAAGGATACCCAAGGGCTGTTTAGCAGTCAAATACCTAGAGTGCTAAACAGAAATACCGGGGGCCTGACCCCCAGATATTTTCAAAAAAGCCATGAAAAATAAGGCTGTTGTTGATGTTTCTAAAAAACAAAAACAGGGGGCCTGACCCCCTGTACTTAGGCCCGTACCACGCGTACCCCCGCCTTTGTTTCTTCGAGTTTGCCACGAACAGTAAAGCCAGCGGCTTTTTTATGACCCCCGCCACCCAGTAGTTTGGCAACGCGCGAAATATCGCGCTTCGCGCTTCGAAACGAACCCTTCACATATCCTCCGGCGACTTCACGAACGACGAGAATCGTATCCGCGTTTCCGCAAGTGGCATTTAAGAAATTGGAAATGCCTTCAACGGCTTCTTCTTGCCCAGGAAGAATGTCTTCTTGTAAAAAATAGGTCGAAACAAGATTAAACTGTTCTTGATATTTTAATCGTGAGAGGGCAAGTCCCCAGAGTTTCAATCCATCGATCGATCGATTTTTAAAAAGTTTATTCAAAATCTCTGTCTTCCGTGCCCCAGCTCCGCAAAGCGCACTCGCGGCTTCCATTCCTTCCGTTGTCGTGGCGGCGTTCGCGAACGTCATTGTATCCGTAAAGATACCGGTAAGAAGGGAGGTTGCGATTTTTGGATCAAGCGGAATGCGATTCGCATCTAAAAAACGATACACAACTTCGGCGGTAGAACAGGCGTCGGTGAAAACGAGATTTAAGTCACCGTAACGGGCATTAGTGGTGTGATGATCGATATCTACTAGTATGTACCCTTTCGGTGCCGTTGGCAGAATCTGATCGATGCCGCAGTGACGCAAATCGCCCGCATCAAAGGTAATAATTAAATCAAAAGCTTGTTTGAACATGGCGGGATCATTGGTGTAGCGATGAATATTATCGAGATACGAAAAGGTGTAAGGAATCGCTGTGGCACAAAACGCGGATACATCTTTGTCTTCGCGTAGGAGCCAATTCAGCATGCCTGAAGATGAGCCTAAGCTGTCTCCATCCGGTTTTCCATCCGCCACCAAAAGAATCCGCTTGGCGGATTGAATCAATCGATAGAGTTCTACGAATTCTGGTAATGGATGTGACATGCAATCAGTAATATGCCTCCTTCCTCTTCACCATATACACATATGTTGGAGAAAAAGGGGGCCCTGTCAGAAGTGTATTGATGACAGAGCAAGGGGTTCAGACTACTCCAGATCGGAGAAGGCGTTCGGGAAGCGGTCACCGAGGAGCGCATCTCGGATCAGGGTCGGGCAGAGCGTGAGTCCCCGGAAGAGTCCTCGCGGGAGGATGAAATTTCCGGGCGTGAGTTCTTCGAGTGGAGCGGCGCAGCTATGCACCGGCAACCGTTCGAGGCTCGTGAGCGCGAGCTGTAGACGGCGCTCTTCTTCCTGCGTGACTGCTTCCGACGTCAGGCCTTGCTGTGCGTAGGCGGTTTTCGTAAACCACCACGTGAGCATGTTGTAACGCCGTGTTGCTTCCACGATGCGACGGTAGGGACGAGCGACATTCGTGTACTGCTCCGTCGCGAGCAGAACTTCGTCGATGTTGAGGCCGAGGCTTCGTGCGAGCGCGTGAGCACACGCCTCGCTATGGGTAATCTGCACGACCTGGTTCATCAGCCCGTTGTGGTCGTGGCTGAAGACGCTCGGGTCGGGGAAGCGATAGAACCCTGTATGAGAGCACAACTTGGGCTCTCCAGGGTCGCGCGCCACGACGAAGGTCGCGGATGCAAGCCTTTCGAGCGCAGTTGGCCAGTCCTCTGCGAGGACAAGGCTTCCGCTTGGGCGCGTCCAGCGCACCCTACGGATCATCTCTTGAAGCACGCTGCACTCATCGCGCGTCAGAGGCCGCCCGTGTCGCATACAGTCGTGACGGGCGCGGGTTCGGTAGGCCACCGCTTCGCGTGCGACGGCCTCCCGATAGAGGACGAGCGTGTCCTCAGGCGGCGGGGATGGAGGCGGATCATCAGATGTGATCGTCACGATACATTCGCCCCTGCCATCAAAGAACATGATCCCTGTTTGTTCAACAGATTTTAGAGGACGTGTGATGGCATAACGCATCCCCCTTTCTACCTACCATCACGATGATGATAAAGAGAAAGGGATCTGCCATGAAGAGCTTCTGGTTTATCATGACAGAAACAGACGAGGAAGAGTGGATACTTTGGAGTCAAAGATCGCGCTGATCTCGATGGTGACTGATAGCAAAAGAACATTGAACATTAGGCGCGCTGGGATTCGTTGTCAACTACTCATCTGCTTGATTGCGATCTCTTTTTCTTTCTCCCAAACGGGGATTTGAGACAGAAAAAAAGAGACTCCGTAACGTGCTTCGAGAAGAAGGGTGACGGAGTGGGGGAGACGATCAGTGGAGGTAGGCCGAGGCTGCGGTGCGCAGTCTCAAGGTCCGGTGCTGTCGCTCGGACGCGTGTGGCGCTTCCTTGCGGTAAGCCTTCACGCCCACCGGTCCCCAGAGGAGTCGCCAGACGCGCTCTTCCGAGAAGCTGTCCACGGCATGATTCGAGTGCCGGACCCGGTAAGTGGGCTTCGGATGCGCCACGGCCTGGCGGTAGACGCCGTCCCGGAATTCGTGGAGATCCCGCTTCTCGAAGAGGGTCAGTCGGCTGAGTGCGTGGCTCACGAGCCAGCTCTTGCCCTCGGGAGGGGTGAGCCCGAGTTTCATGTCGAGGTCGTGCGCCTGCATGTAAAGGTGTACGTTGTACTTCGAGAGCATGAGGCCACCGAGGTAGGCAGCGCGTGCTACGAGGTGCCCGTGCGTCGCGAACTCGCTCACGAACCAGTCCATGGTCACGAGCCGTCGTCGCAGTACCTCGGCAAGCCGTCGCCGGACTCCCGCAGCACACGCGATCTTCACGAGTACGACCCGGCAGCCGTCGGTGCCGAGGTCGACGGGCGACTGCGCGAGAAGCGTCATGAGGCCGAACTCGCTCTTGTCGGCGTTGTGCTCGGTACCGACCTTCACGCGCACGTCGCTTGTGCGCAGGTTCGCGAGCGCGGCCTTGAGCAGGCCGTACTGATGGGTGGACTTCCCTGGCAGGTCGTTGAGCACCGTCTGTCGGGCCCGCTCGATCATGCCAGATTCGAAGGCGGTGAGCGGCCGACTTCGATCTTCGCGTGCCTGGTTCCAGGCGAGTGCTTGTTCTGTAGGTGTCACCGTTCGGTTACTCCTTCTGGTTGATGGTGGGGACGATCTCTAAAACGCAAACGCGCGTTCGAGAGGACGCCCAAAACTACCTGTTTTTTACAGGCCTGTCAATCCCTGTGGGTAATAAAATATAACGATCTGGTTTAAGAGCTTATTTTATTGTATTAATAATACCTTTCAAAAAAGAGCCTTTCCTCATCTTGTTTTTTGAGTGAAGGCTCTTTTGAGTCTCTCCTCTATTTTAATATTTTGGGTCGTGGGCTTCTTGCCAGCTCATGTTGCGTTGGCCCCAGCATCCTGCAAAGAGGACGATGGCCCAGCGGGCGGTTTGATCGTTCAAAATGTGTTCTTCCTGCTGAATGACGTCATGCCAAGAGGGGACGAATTCAGGGGCGGTGTAATCTTTGAGTGTGAGACCTGGGAAGAACAGAGCAATATTTGGTTGGTGTTCAACAAGTTTGAGATCTTCCGGATTTGTTCCGATCCGGAGACCGGGAGCGCTCTCGGCGATTGCGATTGTGCAGGTACCACGGTCATAGTGACCCTTCGCCAAGAAGTCTCCCGGTTCCATGCGTTCGTAGGCGAGAAGACGAAGTAAAAGGAGGGGATGGCGATCAGTCGGAAAGACGCTGTCGTAGAGACCTGGGAATGCCGTATCAAACGAGCGTACGACGTCTTTCATGGCTTCTTGTCCTTCTAAAAAGAGTGGACGAACCGCGTCCATGAATGTGATCAATTCAGGGCAATCTTGTCCTTCCACCCGAAAGCGTTCATCCGCGTAGTCGTTGTAATGAAAATAGCCACGATTATCGAGTGCACCCGTCGCCCGAGAACGGGTCCAGTACCCAACTTCGGTACCACGATCATCTGAGATGAGACGAAAGGCGAATTTATTCTTCGTTTCTTCTGGTAACGCCATGAAGGCAAAAAAGGCCTTGATAATCGGAGCAAGTCGGGCCGGATCTTTGGTGAAAGGAATACAGGCAAAATGCTGTGTCAGGATTTGTTCACGGAGTTCAGAATAAGAGAGCATATTTTGAATTCGATCAAAAGAGAGCCTAGAGCTCTCCTTTTTGTTTTAATTCGTACAAGGCGCGTTCGATATCGGCGGCATAGGCCTCGTTCTCATCAAAGACGTAATGGATCTTGGGAATACGACGTAAGCGTAAGCTTTCGCTTAATTCCTGTTTGATATCCGCTTCGGAATGCGCCAGTGTTTCGAGAACTTCTTTTTGTTTATTTTCTGGAAACACCGAAATGGTAATTTTTGCATGAGCCGTATTTGCGGTCATTTTAGCTCCGAGCACGGTCACGAAAACGCCTGGCGGGAATTCCACCACCCGAGCAAAGGCCTCGGCCAGGCCTTCACGAAGATGTTCGAAGCCGGCATCCATGCGAAGAGACATATGCCGGGACTTTAGCCTAGAGCACGACCGGTGTCGAGCGGGGCTTATGTTGAGATCCTCAGTCGTTCCACGCGTAACTTTTTATGGTCTTGAGCGCAATTCTCGTCAAAACAGGATTTTATGGCTACCATAGCCCTATCTATGTTCCTCAAGCGGTTAGAGCTCCAAGGGTTTAAAACCTTTGCCCAAAAAACGGCCTTAGAATTCGTGCTCGATCGCGATGGTCGGCGGGGGGTAACAGCGGTTGTCGGGCCGAATGGATCAGGAAAGTCGAACGTGGCAGATTCGCTCCGCTGGGTGATGGGAGAGCAGAGCATGAAACTTTTACGTGGCAAGAAATCAGAAGATGTGATTTTCTCGGGGTCCGATAAGCGCGCGCGCTCCGGCTTTTGTGAAGTGACGATGATCCTTCAAAATGATGATCGACCGGAGGTTGAATTTTCAGAGCTCGCCATTACCCGTCGCTTGTATCGAGATGGAAATTCGGAATACGAAGTCAATCGCAAAGCGGCTCGTTTGCAAGATGTACAACTTCTTCTCGCTCAAGCAGGCGTTGGTCAGCGGACCTATAGCGTGATTGGGCAGGGCATGATCGATCAGGTCTTGGTTGCAAGTCCGGCTGAACGAAAAGAGTTTTTTGATGAAGCCTTTGGTCTACGTCCGTTTCAGCTCAAGCGGCAGGCGGCCATGAACAAAATCGAAGGATCAAAGGAGCATCTCGTGCAAACAGAGCTCTTGCTTCAAGAAATCGGGCCGCGTCTCGGGACGCTTGAAAAGCAAGCTAAACGATTACAAGAGCGAGAACGGTTAGAACAAGAATTACATGCACTTGAATCTCAGTACTATGGCGGTGCCTGGATCGAACTCGACCGGGGGACGAAGACGATGAATGATCATTTGACACTCGCTCGCGCTGAACAAGAAAAGCGCGAGGGAGAAATGCAGACTCTTCTATCCGAATTGAGCCGTCTCGAACAAGACGTCCCCGTTCAAGAAGGATTCTCAGAAATACGAAAGAAGTTAGATGGATTAAAGACAGATCGGGCTGCGTTACGTGAACGCCAGCTTCATTTAGAAACAGCGCGTGCGGTCGCCGCCGTCCGGGCCGAAAAACCGTGGTCGCCCTTGCCTCTTTCAAAAATTATTGAATCAATCGAAGAAGTTCAGGCAGCGCATCAAAAATTGGAATCATTGCTCGAGTCATCGATTCCTGATTGGGGAGCGGTCCGTGAACTCATCGCGACCCTCCGTCGTTCAAGCCAGGCCTTGCTTGGAAAGCTCCAGCGACCAGCCCCTGAGCCTGTGACTGAGCCCACGCGAGACGTAGGACTAGAAGCAGAATTCCTCGCGATTGCGGAAGGAATGCGCTTGCTCGCAGAACGGATCGCGGAATCAGAACAAGAGCTTGATGCGTGGAATAAACGTGAACAACGTGATCGGAAGCAGGTGTTTGAATTGCAACACGCCCTGAATCAAAAGCGCCAAGATGCACATCAGATTGAACGCCGCGTATCTGAAGCAGAAGTTGAACGTGCGCGTTTAGAGACGCGACGAGAGGGGTTGCTTGAAGAGTTACGTCGCCATGCCCCGGCATTAGAAGAATCGCTTTCAACATTGAGCCAGGACATCATGCCTCTTCCGCCCGAATCCGCGGGTCGGTTTCAGCGGTTACGATCACAACTTGAATGGATTGGCGGGATTGATCCAGAGATTATGAAAGAATATGAAGAAACAAAGACGCGTTACACTTTTTTAAGCACGCAGGTCGAGGACGTCCGCGCCGGCCTCCAGGCGCTTGAGCTCGTGGTAAAAGAACTAGATCAGACCATTCGTGAACGAAGCCAATCCTCGTTTTCTCGGTTGAACGAAGAATTTAGTACATTTTTCAAAAAATTATTCGATGGAGGGGAGGGGACGCTTGTCGAAATGCAGGCAGAGCCAGAGGTCGATGAAGAGGGAAATCCGATCGAAGAGCAGGAAGAAAAGGGGATTGCGGGAATCGATATCCAGGTTACGCCTCCAGGCAAACGATTAAAGTCGATCGCACTCTTATCCGGCGGTGAACGCGCTCTTACATCGATTGCGCTCATCTGTGCCATCATGGCGACGAATCCCTCTCCGTTTGTGGTTCTAGACGAGGTGGACGCGGCCCTCGATGAATCAAACTCACGTAAGTTCGGGGAGATTATTAGTAGTTTGGCTGACAAAACGCAGTTCATCGTGATTACCCATAATCGGGCCACCATGTCACACGGAAATGTCTTATATGGAGTCACGATGGGTGACGATGGCGTTTCCCAGCTCCTGTCGGTAAAGCTCGAGGATCTGGAAAAGTGGAGATTGCAAAAGTAGCGAGAGCCCTTAATAGCAAAAACACTCCTTCGCATAACGCTTTGGAGTGTTTTTGTCTCTTGATGAGATTTAAGCCTTTTGTTTTTTGGCGATACGGTCGGCGTGGCGCTTCTTCATGGTCGTGATATGGCGCTTTTCACCGGTCACAATCTTTTCTTCTAAGAAGAGGTTCCAGATGCTGTCAGAGCACTGAGCGCCCTTTTCTAACCAATACGCGATCCGATCCTTCTTCAGGTCCAAGGTGTAAGGATTGGTAAGTGGGTTATAGGTTCCCAAGATTTCGAGCGCTTTTCCCCAAGGATCGCGCTGTTTTTCGGAAATGATGATGCGGTAGAAGGGCTGCTTCTTCTTGCCGATACGGGTCAAACGGATGATTAACATGTCAGAGCAAATGACGGGATGAATGAAGATGAGAGTGACGGAATGAGGCGAAGATTACTGGAAAAAGGGCAAACTTGTCAAGACTGATGAGAGAATCGAAGAACAAGAGAGCGAAGGCCTGATCGCTCAGGTCTTTCTTGATGCCCCTAGGCCGCTATGGTACCTTTTTTACATCCCTGAACCTTAGAACAGGGGCATTTACACTGTATCTCGTCCCTTCTGCCCGTTATTTTGGGCAGGTAGGACCACTTCATCGCTATGGCAGAAGAACAGCACGTTGAACAACAGTTTCTCGAGTTCGTGGTCAAATCGATTGTGAACAACGCAGGCGAAGTTAAGGTCGAACGTACGGTTGATGAGCGAGGGGTCCTACTCACTCTCCACGTGGGCCAGGATGACATGGGCTATGTCATCGGTCGCGATGGGCAAACGGCCCGCGCCTTGCGCATTTTGCTCAAAATCGTGGGAGCAAAGGCAAATGCCCGTGTGAACATGAAGATCTACGAACCAGAAAGCGCTCGCCGAGAGCATCAAGAACGGAAGGGCAGCGAAGCCCCTGCGGCTGACGCTCCACGTCATGGAGACGCCGGTCTCGTGACCGACTCAGATCTCGAGAGTCTCGGAATATAAGCAGTGTTCCGTCAGGAAACACCCCGAAGCTTTACGCGAAGGGGTGTTTTTAGATCCCGAACTGTGATAGGTTTTGAACATCTTTGGCTTATGTCGAAACAAAAACCGTTACGCATCGATATCGTGACTATCTTTCCAGAGCTGGTAGAGCCCTATTTAAAACGCTCTATTTTAGGTCGTGGCCAGAAAGCCGGGGCGCTCGATCTCCATGCGCATCAATTACGTCAATGGACCTCTGACCGTCACCAGACGGTCGATGATCGTCCATTCGGAGGAGGGCCTGGCATGGTGATGAAAGTGGAGCCATTCCATCGTGCGCTTATTGATCTAAGGGTTCGTAAAAAAGATGGCTCGCCTACGGCGATGGCAAAAAAGACTCGGGTATTGCTCACGAGTGCCAAGGGTCGGCCCTTTTCTCAACAAGAAGCGGTGCGTCTATCGGCGTACGATCGCTTAGTTTTTCTCTGCGGTCGGTACGAAGGAGTGGATGAACGTCTGGTCGAGCATCTGGTTGATGAAGAGATTTCTGTGGGCTCATACGTTTTGACAGGAGGAGAGCTCGCCGCTCTCATCGTCACAGATGCGGTTTCGCGTTTGCGACCAGGTGTGTTAGGAAAACAAGAATCATTGGCTCAAGAATCGCACACCGAAGAAGGAATATTAGAATATCCACAGTACACGCGACCAGAAGTGTATAAGGTGGGGAAAAAAGAGTGGGGCATTCCAGAGATTTTAATGTCCGGGGATCATAAAAAAATTGAGACTTGGCGAAGGGGAATGATGAAGAAAGCGTGAGACCGTGACAGTGCTGTTTTTACTACGTCATCCTCATGCGAAGCATGGGGATCCAGTGATAGATGAAAAAAAGTATCGTCTGCTTTCTATGATTTCACTCGCCTGGATCCCCGTACTAGCGTACGAGGATGACGTGATTGTATTTAAAGCTTGCGATAGTATCTCTTCTTGACCTATTTTTCTTTTTCCGGTATGCTCTCTTATACCGGTGCATCAGTACATCGGCTATGCGTACTTCCTTTCAAAAAGAACTCCTTCAGATGCTACGAGAGATTGCCCCCGATCAAAAGCTGTTTGGGGACTTTCTCGAAGATCTGCTGACGCCTCAAGAGTTCGAAGAAATCGCGACCCGCTGGCAACTCGTCAAATTGCTTGATACGGGCATGCCACAACGGGAGATTGCGAGTAAGTTAAGAATCAGTATCTCAAAGATCACGCGTGGCTCGCGAGAGCTGCTTGATCCAAGAGGGGGGGTTAGGGGGGTTCTCGATCGAAAGAAATAATTTCTATGAATAACCTATTTGCAACGAAGGTTTGGTGGCCTGGATCTTGATCCAGGGTTTTGTCGTTCGCAGAGGCGAGGAACCTGGATGTGTCACAGGTTCCTCGTTTTTGTTTTCGACACAAAGGAAATCGGAAGGAGGTGGTCATGTCTCAAGAGCAGCGGTACGAAGAAAACACGAAGGGGGAGATCCTCCTCGCGATCGTCATGGCGGCTGTCGCGCTTCTCTTTCTTGGGCTCTCTGCGGTGAAAGGAGAGCCTCGTGTGCAAGAAGAGGCTCAGCCGGATCCCGACATCTATCTGATCGGTGTTCATTGGTAAGTTCACACGTTTCTCACGTCACGAAGGAGTTCACCCATGAATCTGCAGATCACCAACATGGTTCCCGGTCTCGATGCTGCTACCCGTGTCGCGGCAGCGGGCTTCATTCAACCTCTTACACCCGCTCTTCGAATGGACGTCGAGCAGCATCTCGCTGAGGGAGCTCTCGTTCAGTCCGTTCTCGCGGACGGAGTCGTGGTCGGTTTCGCGATCTACCGGCTCTTCGAGATCGCCACGGCGCGGGTGCTCTACCTCGCCGGCATCATCCTCGATCCGAAGATCCAGGGACGGCATCTCGCGGCTCAG
>CAYHTN010000016.1:0-20586 GCA_964359565.1 uncultured Gammaproteobacteria bacterium | reverse complement strand
TTTTGGAGAAATGTCGAAGTTTTTGCTGACCTATTATCGCATCCCGCCAGAACGGCCTCTCAAAAATAAAGAACCAGCCCTTGACCCGGTCTCCCGTCCACCGACGTCGTCCGTACCGACTCTCCCTAAATCCGCTTCTAGTACAACCGCAACTTCCTCCCGCCTATAAGTGTGCCTGCTTGTCGTGGGGCTTGTTTGTGCGTATGATAAAAACCTGTCTTCGTTCGGTAATTCTCTCACCTCTCTATGTCTGCTTTGCTTCCTGTGCTTCAGTCGTGGCTCGTGGCTCGCGCTAAACGGACGCTTAAGCGAGAGCGTCCATTCATGATTACCGTGAGTGGTACGGTTGGAAAATCAACCACGAAACAAGCCGTGGCAGCCATTTTAAGAGCTGACGAAGCTCCGATTCAGGTGCGCGTTTCGGCAAAAAACTATAATAACGAATTGGGAGTTCCGCTCACCGTTTTTGGGCTACTTGCTCCAGGTCGATCCATCCTGGCTTGGCTACGCCTCCTCTTTAAAGCTGGTCTTACGTCTGTCGGCATACTCAAAACGAAGGTCCAAACCTTTGTGTTAGAACTTGGCGTTGATGGTCCGCATGATATGGAGCGTTTGGCGGATTGCGTGACCCCAGACATTGTTGTCATTACCGCACTTACGCCTGACGACCCTCGCTTGGCCCCTTCGCATACCGCGAACTTTGCTTCGATTGAAGCGCTGGTCGAAGAAGAATCTAAAATCGTTTCGGTCTTACGACCCCAGGGGACGCTGATTGTAAACGCCGATGACCCTCGCGCCTTCGCTCTCCGTCATGCGACGCAAGGACACACCCTCTCTTTTGGAGAAATGGAAGCCGCGGATGTACATATGGTCCGAACCCGTGTGCGTACCGAAGAAGGGAAGTATGGTCACGTTCCCATTGGTCTCGAAGTGACGTTACAGGTCTTCCAACAGCAACGGGTGATTTTCATCCCTGGTGTCTTCGGTCGATCGATTGCCTACGCCGTCTGTGCCGGAGTCGCGGTTGCCACTGCGCTGGATATCCCTATCGATGAAGTATGTGAATCGTTTACCCGTCACTTTCATCCTTTACCTGGACGCACACGTATCATTCCAGGGATTAAATTCACGACCCTCTTTGATGACACCTATAACGCTTCACCGGTCGCCACCCTCTCTGCATTACGTGATCTTGCTAATCTGGAACTTGGACCAAAACAGCGCCGTATGGCGTGTATTGGTGAAATGCGCGAACTTGGTCCTGATGCTGAGCTGTTGCATCGAGAAGTGGGTGCCGAAGCCGCGAAGCGTCAAATTGACCTATTTATCGCCTGTGGTACACTTTCGCACGCGATGAAAGAGGGCGCGCGCGCAAACGGCCTGCCCGCCGAGCGCATCCACACCTTCGAAGACGCTCCTGAAGCCGGTCGTTTCCTCCAAAGAACGATCCAGCCCGGAGATGTCATCCTCGCGAAAGCATCTGAAGGACGTTCAAATCCGCGAGGTGCTCGCATGGAACGTGTCATCAAAGAATTGATGGCCGACCCGAAGCGAGCAGGGGAACTTCTCGCACGACAAGATGCTTCGTGGTCGAGGTATAGCTAGGTAGGTTCATAGGAAAGACAAATAAAATATTCTCGGATGTAGAGCGGCCTTTAGATGATCCGCTGCGTCGTTCGTGAATGCTCCCGTTTCACAGGAATAATGAGGCCTCTTCGTTTAATGGCTAGGACATCCCCCTCTCACGGGGAAAATAGGGGTTCGATTCCCCTAGGGGCTACCAAAAAGGACTTCTCATCGGGAGAAGTCCTTTTTTGCTTAGATTTTGAGGGTTGGCAAACTTAACTTTTTCGGCGGGTATATTTGCAAATTGATGTGGGGGGGGGGTAAAATTCAGCCACTAATTCAAATTGCTCTATTAGGGGCAAGACTATATTTTAGGAGTATGTCAGAAAAATTTCCAAGCGGTGCACCTGCTCAGGAGCACAACGAGAAAAAGGAAAAAAGCGTTGAAATTTGGGGTAAGCTTGCTGAAGCCTTTGGTGGATATTCGCAAGTTCCTGATCGTGTAGTTGGAATGGCGATAATCGGCCAAGTCAACAACAATGGTTTGAAATTCGGCCAAAAGGAACTCGACGGTTTAGTCGATCAAATTTGTGAAAGATGGGAAGACCAAGAACCTAATTCCGATGAGATTCGCAAAGATATCGTTCAGGGAATGAAAGAGGGAGCAAAAGATTGGCCTCGAGAAGGAAACGAGCATGTTTGGAGCGTGATTGATGCTCTTGAGGGAAAGAAATAGAAATGGAACGAGTGTAAGTAGTGTTTATAAAATCCCGTCTTGATGGCGGGATTTTTCTCTGCGTACGAAAACCTAAGAACCTAAAACGTGGCTAAAATAAGACCCTCTTATAATGAGGGTTATATTGAAAAGCTACTTTATTAGTTCTGGAAAATATACGGCAACGATGATGCAGCTGCTAATCAAAATCGATAGAAGCTAAATAAAGAAAATTGCATATCCCGTTTCTGCAGGGAAGCCATCTATTTCGGTGTGATCTTCCGCCCATTCTCAGGCTTCAGGTGATTCTAGTTTGTAAACCAATTCAACGTGACAGCGAGAGAAGGTTCTTCTTTTGACATGAACCAAGTTTACTCTTTTAAAGATTAACATACAAAAAGAAGACCGTGTCCCGAGACCGAAGTCGCAGGCGCGGTCGGATGGGAAACGGTTATGGTGGTGGAGGTACGTTTGTCGAAGCGGGCGCTGAACCTGACCTCGGTGGGAGGAGCGTTGCGATGAAGATGGCGGCATGGAAAACGGCGTAGACCATGGGGTAGAGGAGTTTGCTCCACACTCCCGGCCAGAGCACCCAGCCGACGACACCTTGAAGGACGTAGACCGCGGTCCACATGCCCTAGGGGAGACGTTCTTCGCTTTTGGGGTTCAGACGCAGCTCATCCCAGAGCGTCTTTATGGCGATTAGCGTACCTGCCTGCAGGATCACGGTCGCGTACTCCGCCCTGCGGAAGAAGATGAAGAGGATCCCGGCGATGATGGAGAGGACGGTACTCACCTTCTTCGAGAGGCTAATCCTTGCACCGTCCCAGGTCAGGTTGTGCTGACGCACGATGGTCGCGAACGTGGCGATCACCATGAGGGCGTTCTCCCAGACGAGGACGCTCATCACCCAGTGTTCCTTGAGGATGAAGGTGTAGGACCAGGCATTCAATATGCAAATGTAGATGCTGAGCCCCCAGATGAAGCCGTTCTGCGAACCAGATCCCTTCTCCCAGTACAACCACGATCGTCGGTTGTAGATGACGTATGTCACCGTATCGAGGATCGTGTAGAAGATTGCAAAAAGCAGCACTTGTCGTTCCACAGTTCTACTCCTTTTCGAAGCGTAGAAGGTTCGTGATTGCAGCCGGTAGGCTGACACGGAATCTTATAAGAATAAAAGAAAAGAAGCAAACACCCGATTTGGGAGATATTTTTGAGACAACCAACGTCTTTTCTTTCTCAGCGAAGAAGTGCTAGGATCCGTCCATGAACGAATTTCTGAAACCTTCCCGTTTGCGGGCGGGGGATACGGTGGCGATCGTTTCTCCGTCTTGGGGGGGTCCGAGCGCCTTTCCTCATATTTACGAGGCCGGCGTGAGGCAGTTAGAAGATACTTTTGGCTTGAAGGTGAAAGAGTATCCCACGGCACGGATGGATGCGGACGAGGTCTATAACAACCCAAAGCTTCGTGCGAAAGATATCAACGATGCCTTTGCGGACCCTGAGGTGAAGGCGATCTTCGCGACCATCGGGGGAGACGATTCGGTGCGATTGCTTCCATACCTCGATCAGACGCTGATCAAGAAGAATCCGAAGATTGTGATGGGGTACTCGGATACAACCACCCTCCTCACATGTTGTAATCAACTCGGACTCGTCACCTTTCATGGTCCAACGATCATGGCCGGGTTTTCTCAAATACCGAGTTTCCCACAAACGTTTGTCGAACACATCAAAAGCATGTTTTTTGCCTGCCCAGAAACGTATGAGTACAACTCCTACGACACCTATTCCGAAGGCTATCCCGATTGGGGCAAGGTAGAGAATGTGGGTCTCATCAAAAACAAACATCCCAAAGAAGATTGGCATTGGGTCCAAGGAAAGACGGTGGTTCAAGGGCCTCTCTTTGGTGGCTGTATCGAAGTGTTACAATACTTTTTAAATGGAACAGCGTTTTGGCCAGACCAGGATTTTTGGAACGGGAAGATCTTATTTTTAGAAACATCCGAAGAGCATCCGCCAATTAGTGTCGTTCGTTACACCTTACGTGGGCTCGCGATGCAGGGTGTTTTTGACCGCATCAGTGGCCTCGCCTTTGGTCGCGCACGTGATTATTCGCTTGAAGAAAAAACTCATCTGGATAAAGCAATCGTGACAATTGTAACAAAGGAGTTTGGTCATCCCGAACTTCCGATTCTCACCAACTTAGACTTTGGCCATACCGACCCTCAATGGATTATTCCACTTGGCGTTAAAGCCGAAATTGATTGTATCAATAAGCGCTTTCACTTGATTGAGCGCGCTTGTATCTAGGTTTTTCAAACGCCATCTTACCGCGACAGATGAACGGACTGAGCCAGAGGTCTAAAAAGGCTCATGAAAGAGATATTTTATCCTTTTGGTCTTGCAATCAAACTCCAGGTTCGAGGCGGAAAGAACCAGCTGAAAATTGTTCGAATGAGTCCCGTTTGAGCGGTGGCATACCGTTCGAGTTTGACGACTTCTACACCCGTAGCTCTGAGCGTTGCTTGGACCGTACGTTCATCAAATCCATGAGTGACATGGTAATCCGCCATCTCGTATTTGAGATTCAAACGATTCATGGCGGCCAGATCCACCGCAGACACTAAGAAAAGTTTTGAGAGTTTCCAATCGATACGACGAAGAAAGAGTTCGATAAATGAGGCTTTTCCACTACTGGGTTCATGAAAAAAGACGAGTGAGCCCCCGGGCTTTAGGTGAGTGACCATCTGTTTCATGGTCGCCCCATAATCTGGAAAATGATGAAGGACAGAGCTTGCGGTAATCATATCGTAGGAGCTCGTCGCTTGTTCAAGGAAGCTATCGGCATCCTGAATGGTCGTTTTTAATTTTCCGGTTGTGAGCGCTTCGGGCTGTTTTGCGCGCAAGCACCGGATCATTTCTTCCGAGATATCAACGGCATCAACCTGAAACCCGCGTTTGAGAAGTTCGCCTGATACAAAGCCTGTTCCGGTACCAAGATCGAGGGCGCGGAGATTTGTGCCTTGTCCGAGATGTTCTGAGGCACTATTGAGTAGACGAGACAGGCGATCTCGCTCGTCTTGGTTCGTCAGTTCTGGATGAATCCGATCATAAAGGGCTGCTTCATCTTTATGAAGGGTAATATTCGCTTGTAAGATTTCTTCGCGTAACTGTTGATCCATAAAAAGGGGAGATATTACAACGAATGACATAGTTTCTCAATCCATTTCTTCTCCAGAATAAAAATGGTTGCAAGACAGCCTAGGACTTTGATGTTTCGTTCCTCTCGTACTAGTTTAAGTTCACGATGTGGCCGGAGGCGTTTTTTAAAGAGGACGCCTTCGCTGGTTAAAAAGACGGCTCGTCCGCCTGCCTTTAAGACGCGAGATGTTTCTCCTAAGAAACTGCCGTAGAGTTCCTGGTTCTCTTCTGGAGAACCGATTTGTTTGCCGAAGGGAAGATTACACACGATCTTATCGATCGTCTGAGAGTCGAACGGAAGATCGCGGGCATCCCATGCTTGTACCGTAATCGGTTTGTATTTGTTTCCGATATTTGTGAGAGCAGCACTCACGGCCTCGTCGCGAAGATCACCACCATAAATCTGGGCATACCTTCCCGCTTGTGCACGTTCGATGAGGATTGTGCCGGCACCACACATGGGATCAACAAAGGTATCCGTGGCCTCGATCTTCGAAAGCCAAACCAGCGCGTAGGCAAGGGTTGGTCTGAGCGAAGCGGGGAGATGTTCAAGCTTGTATTCTCGATGGCGCATGCGTTCATCTGATAATCTCAAGCCGAGCACGACTTTATCGATCAATAAATGGGCCCAGATCTCTAAACCGGCTTCGTCTTCGACCCGTTCCCAGCGTTTGTTGTAGCGTTTGTCGATGGCCTCTTCGAGCGCCATCTGAAAGTCGACGCGACGATATTCTTTCGGGTCGTGAATGGCTTGGGCGACGACACGAAAGGTCGTCTTTCGTTTTGCCACGGGGAGCGTTTTTCGATGATAGGTAAGAGCAAGGTCCAGATCTTTAAGATCGTGAAGCGCTTGAGGGATCGTCTCAATCTCCTGTCTTGAGCCGCGAAAATCATAGACGCCGAGGGCGATAAAGAGATCTTCGGCAATGCCAATCGTGAGGAGTTCCTCAACCGGTACGTTCGTTTCAAACGGGACGAGAACGTTGTTCCGTCCTTCGATGGGCTCGAGTGCTTCGATCTCAAAACGATCCTTGAGAACTTCCGCGGCGATCCGTTCCAGACCCGGGAATACGGTGAGGTAATACTGCATGCCAAAGACTATAGCCGACCTCCGCTATTCTGAGTAGCGCTAGAGGGTGATCAGGAATTCTTCACATGGGAGGCCTGTTTTCCCAAAATGACCATAGGCCGCGGTTTGTTGAAAGATAGGGCGACGTCAAATTACGCTGCGAGCAGATCGACGACGGCAATGGTGATGTTGTCCCCAAGCTTTCTACCAGCATATTCAGGTGGATACATCTTTGTAAATTCTTTCGTAACCGTTGTGGTTGCATCATGTTGAATGAGGAAGGGTCCAGTACTGTTATTGCGCCGGTAGGCAAGGGCGTAGAGCTGTTTTTGAAGTTCTTTACCGCGATATTGTTTTGAGAGTTCCTCGATTTCATATTCGCTCACGAGGTCCCAAAATCCATCTGATGCGGCCACAAATTGATCGCCTGCTTCTGCTTTGAGCGTAAGAATCTCCGGTTCCTCTACAAGCCGTTGTCGTGTATAAAGCCCGAAACCTCCAAATATTCTGTTTTGGGCGATGTCACAGTAGTATCCCTCGAGTTTTTTGCTGAGAAGCGCTTGTAGCGCAGCTGCATTTTGGAGGTTAGTCGTACCTTCAGGGTGTTTTTTACCGTTTCGAATTGTCATGACCTTACAGTCACCAAGCGCTCCGATTTGTACGTCCCAGCCGGCCTGTTCTTTCTTTGCTCGTATCACCACACCGGTAGCGACGCCATTTTCTGCATTTTCTCCGACGTGCGTATCTGCTGCTTGCATGATCGTTTTCAGATCTGCAGCGGGGGACCGTTTGTACATGTGGTTCAAGGCTTCAGAAGCAAGACAAGCTGCTTTTCTTCCTTTCTTGCTTCCACCGGCTCCGTCGATGACTCCAAGTAAGAATCCTTCTTCATCCACCACTGCCAAAAAAACATCCTCGTTTTTATCAGGATATTTTGATTCTGGACCCCCGTGATCTGTTTTAATGTCGATACGGATATCGCTATTTTGGAGATGGAGTTCATCGGCCATGCTCTGTTCTTTGATCCCGGTAGACCATGCGCCAAAATGATTACCTTTTCCATCGGTGCGATACCCAATCTCGATCGAAGGATCCGTAGGACGGTCGGTTACAAGTTTTTCCATAATAAAAGAGACTATACCAGATGCGATTTGATTTCGTCACCCTCTATCTATGCCGACAAACTTCCCAAACCACGTATGTTCCATCCGTGGCGAGTTCCTGTCCACTCACATCGAGAGATTTGAGCAGGGGCTTGATCGGAATCGTTTGTTGAACTACAAAACGGATTTCTCCATATAAAGAGAGGAGCGATTTCCCGGTTTGAAGGAAGGTGCGTAAGATCTCGAGCGTCTGTTCGCGTTGGAGATGAACGGGGGGATTGCTGATCATGAGATCATAAGTAAAATCTTTGATCGCTCCTAACCCGTCAGAGATAAAGATACGTGTATGAGGAACATTTTGTGTTGCTGCCGCAAGCGCGATGGCATTTATATCCACTAGGTCAATCGATGCGGCCGGTTCTTGCAGCTTGAGGACGGCACTGATCGTGCCGATCCCTGCACCGAAATCAAGAACGCGGCTCGTTGGTTCTAGCTTGGGAAGATGTTCGAGAAGTAAACGTGTCCCCGGATCAATATGACCATGGGCAAAAGTACCGGGATACGAGAGAAGAGAGATGGTCTGATTTCCGATGGAAAGGGCAACGGGAGTAGCCCAGTCTTCTAAATGCGCTTTGAGCGTTACCTCTTTTTTTACGTGCTGAGCTCGAACGATCCGGGCGTGCCGCTTAGTCAGAGCAGTTTCTACGTCCTCAAAGATGCTCTCAAGCTTTTCTTCGACGGAACGCATGCCTTCATCGTTCATGCCATAGATGATCAACTCTCCTTCGGATGTAAGTTCTGAAGCGGCGGCGTGGCAGAGCATGAAGACTGCCTCTCGTTCTTGAGGAACCCGCATGAAAATCCGATCAAAGGGTCCGCTTGGAATCCAAGCGCTCGCAGGTTGATTCTTATGAGCGAAGCGATGCCAAACCATGTCTGAGCCGGTCGTTGAAGGAGTGCATGGATCAATTCGGAGGGTTTTCTTGGCTTTTTCTAGATCGAGCTTTTGCAAGAGTGTCTCAAGAAGAAGCTCACGTTCGTCCCGGTTCAGGTGTTTCATAGAGTTTTAGTATAAAAGAGATGAAGAACTGTGCAAGCTCTGGTCCCGATGTAGACGTTTGACCGGTTAAAAAAGAATATGGGATAGTGCGTTCCATGTCGTTACGAGAAGAGGCGGTCATGGGTGTACGAGAAGCCTTGTTTGAGGCTTTAGGCTGGAAGCCAGAACAGGGGATGATTGTAATTGCCGATGAAGAATCAGAACTCTCTCGTTTATTGCTTTCGGTGTATCGAACAGTTGTTCCGGAAGCCAAGGTTATCCAATTTGATGCTGTGAAGGGTGAACAGATTCTGGAGGAGCTCAATCACGCTTCACCTAAGACACTCGTGGTTCTAATCCAATCTACCAACTTTCGGTTGAATGACTTTCGTATTCGGATTGAGCTTTTTAAACGAGCACTTTGGACGGTCGAATATATTCATCTTGCTCGTATGACGGAGGCACAGTTCCCGATCTATCTTCAGGCCTTACGTTACGATAAGGATTACTATCGTACCCTTGGCCCTGGACTCAAAATACTTCTCGATCGAGCGACTTCTGTTCGAGTAGAATGTCCGGGCACGGTCTTGAATTATGCTTCTTCTATGGAAGAAGCGAAGCTTAACATCGGTGATTATCGTGAGATGGAGAATGTTGGGGGGACGTATCCCATTGGAGAAGTTTTTACAGAGCCCAAGGAGCTCACGGCGGTGAACGGTCAAATCAAGATTTTTGGGTTTGCGGATATGAATCATCATGTTCATTTCTACGAGCCATTCGTTGCGACGATTACGAATGGGATTCTTTCGGTCGGAGAAGACGCTCCGGCAGATTTTCATGCCACCCTCGATCTTATTCGTGCGGACGAAGAGGTATGGGTTCGTGAACTTGGCCTTGGACTCAACCGTGCCATGGGCCGACATGCGCTCGTGAACGATGTGACCGCCTTTGAACGACAGCGTGGCATGCATCTTTCTTTGGGAGCAAAGCATGGCGTCTACGCCAAACCCGGCTTTGCGCGTAAGCGTACGCGTTATCACATCGATGTCTTTGTTGATATTGCGCGTATTCTCTTAGATGATACGGTCATTTTCCAAGATCACGCCTTTATTCTTCCGACCGCTCTTTAAAAAGAATGATTTCGGTAATGAGAGGCACCTTCTTATGAGCGAAGAGATCGTCTGGCAACCCTCGAAAGGACGCACTCTTCGTCTCCGCGTTCGTGTTGACGGAACGTTGATTGTTTCGTTGCCTACTCGCATGAGTCGTCGTGAGGCAGAGCCATTTTTACAAAAGCAAAAAACCTGGATCGAGCATGCCCGGGCACGCATGAGTGCACGTGAACATGTGCCCAAGGTTTCGGGCCCTCTCAGAAAGCAGGAGCGATTACTGGCAACGGAACGTATTCGTGAACGATTAGCCTACTTTAATAAAGATGCTCGTTTCCCTATTCGTCGTGTGGTTATTCGTGATCAACGTACCCGCTGGGGGAGCTGTTCCAGTCGAGGAACGCTAAGCTTTCAATATCGTCTCATTCGTCTTCCAATCCCGCTGTTAGATTACGTTGTTGTTCACGAACTCTGTCATCTCCATCACCACCATCACGGTCCGACCTTTTGGGCTGCCGTAGCGGCGTTATTACCCGATTACGAACGCCTGCGTCAGGCCCTTAAGCAGTACGCGCTAGAATAACTTGTACTGGTGCAAAGCTTCGTCGATGTAATGGACTCACGCCTTGTGTGTTAAGCGCGAGCGCGTGCATCTTTGTGCCGTATCCCTTGTGCCTCGCGAAACCATAACCGGGATATTCTTCTTCGTATCGTTCCATTTCTTGATCGCGTGCCACTTTTGCAAGAATCGAGGCGGCGGCGATGGAGCGTGATTTATGATCGCCTCCAATCAGTCGGGTACAGGGCATCGTGATTTTTGGAAGGACAAATCCATCACAGAGAACCCACGTCGGAACAGAGGTTTGGAGTCCCTCGAGTGCGCGTCGCATCGCTAAGAAAGCGGCCTGGCGGATATTCAAAGTATCAATTTCTAAAACACTCGCCTGACCAATCGCCCAGGCAACACTTTCATTCTTAATGCTTTCGGCTAATTTTGTTCGAAGAGCAGGAGAGAGGCGTTTGGAGTCTTGAGCTTTAGGTAAATGGAGAGGGGAGAGGATGACCGCAGCAGCGAAGACGTTTCCGGCCCAGCAACCACAGCCAACTTCATCGACACCGGCAACCAATGTGTGTCCTTGCTGCCAAAGCGCACGTTCGTATTGAAGAGGAGCGGATCGCATATATAAAAGGATACGTCGATCGTTCACGTCTGTATTGGGGATATGCGTTTTACGACGCAAGAGTACCTTTTTTATTCCACGTTGAGTCCTACCCTTAAGACCGATTTGTCAAGAAGACAGAGGAAAGGGGCTATGCTATGATGGACGAACCTCTATGAATATAACGCGTTTTTTCAGCTCTGTTGTCGCGTTTTTTGTCTTGTTTTCTCTTGTCTTGGGAGCTCCAGTCGATGCAGCGACAAAGACCGTAAAGAAGACGACCAGAAAGATTGGATACGATCTTTATAATCCTCGAAAAACCTACGGTGACGAAAAGAAAGAAGTCCTAAATCCAGATTCTCGTTGCGACACAGCCGCAAATCGAAAAGTCCACGAAGTGAATCTCGTCCGTGCCGAGAAAGATGGAGATTCTTTTGATATTTCTACTGACGAACGGATTGCGGAACTTTATGTCGTCTATATGAAAAAACTTGATATGGCTTGGGGCGCGATGGAAGAGCCTTACTGTGGCTTTGGTGCTTTTGGCAATAAGGCGGCCAAGAAATCTTACGATAAGACCGTGACTCGTACTCGTAACGAGTTTTTGACCGAAGCTCGTAAAACACAGATTGCGTTACAAAAATAAGCGCTCACGTCTCTATGCGGATGCTCGGGATCGATTATGGGGCCGCACATATAGGCATTGCCCTTGGAGATACGGATACTCGGATCGCGAGCCCGTGGCAGGTTTTAGATGGAAGAGATCCGGACGAGGTCCTTGCTCGTTTGAGTCGACTGATCGGCGAAGAACGTATAGAGGCGCTCCTCATAGGCATTCCTCGCCGTCTACATAATCAAGAAGAAGAGAGCGCACAAGTGAAAGAAGTACGCACATTTATTTTGAAATTACACCAGCTTGCACTTCCCGTCTTTGAAGAAAACGAAACGTGGTCGACGCAACTTGCAGCACGCCAAATGCAGGATCGTGGTGAGAAGGGGAAACGGGACGATTTGGCAGCTGCTGTTATTTTGCAATCCTACCTGGACCGCTATGGCCTATCTTCGTGATACAGCCATCGTCCTTAAAAACGAACCCTTTCGTGAACAAGATGCTTGGGTGACACTCTACGGTCGTGAACATGGAAAACTTGTTGCGGTTGCTCGAGGGGCACGCACTTGGCAGGCAAAGCAGCTAGGTCATCTTGAACCTCTCTCTTGTGTTGAGGTCATGATCGCGCACGGACAAGCCTTTGATAAGCTTGCCGTTGCCCGAACGACGAGTGCGCGTCAAAAATTACGTTCTTCTCTTGAAGGGCTGGCCGTCGCCTCCGCCTTTGCGGACCTCGTTGCTCAGGCAACCCATCCACAAGCACCAGATGAACGTATCTTTGAATTATGTCGTGATTTGATTACTTCAGTCGAGGATCTTTCGACCTCTATCTCTCCCGAACGAGCCACCTTGCTTTATGCAAGTGCGGTGATGCATCTCCTTTCGGAGTTGGGCTATGGTTCTCAGTTGGATGCCTGTGTCGTTTGTCATCAAAAGCTAGGGGATCGGGCCTGGGCCGTGAGTCCGGCAGGGGGCCTGGTCTGTCCCACCTGTCTTCCATATGAATCAAGTTGGCGTGACCGGGCCGTTTTTTTAGATCAGAATATGCGAAAGTTATTACTTTTTTTAGCGCGAGTTTCTTATCAAGATGTGTTAAAAGTGAGCGCCCCGCCCGGGTATTTTCGTTCTGTCAGTCTGGCCGTTGAAGAATTAGTCCAGGTTTTGCCCATCAAGCAGCGTCCGCACGGCTTCCAAACCATCTCCTTTTTATTACAGCCCGCCGGTTGACAACCAGGTTAAACAGAGGTATTCCTGGCGCCTGCCTTCTAATCCTCGCTCGAGGTCACCATAGGGCGCAGCCGATGTGAATAATGAGAACGAAAAACAACACGTTTTATGCGTTGTTTTCCCCTGGTGGATGCTGAGGGGTTCGAACCCCCGACCTTCTCGGTGTAAACGAGACGCTCTAACCAACTGAGCTAAGCATCCTTAGATTTTTTGTACTGGCGATAGTGTAACGATTTTTTGGAATCTGACAACTGCGAGAGCGGCTGTTGAAAATCAGGAACACCTGATACAGTTCTAGTTCACACTATTTCTTGTGTCTCATGTACGTGGCGAACGAGCTCGTCGATCGGTGGCTTATTACCGCATCGGCTGGGGGATTATTCAAGGTGCGGCCGCGCTCCTTATTTTTCTTGGCCGTGAAGTGATTGAGCGCTCGGCCCCTCATGGTCCGCTCCGTCTCTGGCTGCGAGCGATGATTAGCGAGAATACGGTCATCGATCAGGTACGTGAAAGTAGCGTTCATATCTTTGGGATTCCTTTCCGAATCCTCGATGCGGCTTGGATCTTATTGCTGTTAGGGGTTCTAAATGTGGTCTTTGGCTGGCTGATTCTCCGATTTCCGCATCGCGCGCGTTGGATTGGAATGATTGTCTTTGGTGTAGGGTTCCTTGTCGGTATTGCGAGCATTCTTATCCACCCAACCTCTGTTCGGATCGGACTTACTGCCCTCGATCTCCTCTTTTTTAGCTATTTCTGTTGGATTTTACCGCACTCACTGCTCCCGGCTCAAATCGATCCACTTCTTCATGGACCGATCGACAAAACGGCAAAAGGTACGTAGGATAGGGCTCATTCGTTATGGTCACCCCTCCTTCAGAACAAATTCAGAAATTTGTCGCTTGTCTTGAGCCAAATTCGGCAGTTCAGGGGGGAGGGGACAGCGAAAGAATAAGTGTTCATGCGGCGGTTAGCCGTGTTTCGGTTTTATACGAAAAGGTGCGGAATGCCTTGGATTATAAAGATGAACATCTGTTACGAAAGGCAGCGCTTACCCGCATTCTTCAGCGCCAGCTCACCTTTGGAGGAACGGCCGAAGCGATCTCCAAGCAGCTGATTAAAGAATTGATCGCGGCGGGGTATCTTCCGAATGGGGATGTGTCTGTGGAGATGATTCCGGTCGTGCATGTTATTTTGAACAAGTATCTGACCATGCGTCAGATCCGAGCCGGAAATGATCGCCATACCCGCTGGCTCTTAGGACTTGTCGTCTGTGAGCTTGAAGAGCGTTTGGATCCAAAAAGCTACGAACGGGGTCTCTCCGTCTTTCTGTTTGAATCCATCGTTGATCGAGTCGTGTTGCGAAACATCGAGATGGAAGAAACCGATCGGCGTTTGCAGGTCTATATCGCCTGTTTAAGGGCCTTACAGAAGGCAGATGATGAACTCTTAAGCTATAAGCTCGTTCGGGCCTACCACACCCGCTGGATGCATCCAGAGACGTGGGGTGATCAAACTCAAGACGTCGCCTTTCAGATGGTAGGAGTTGAACGACGCATTCGTGAGCAGCTTCAACACGCGCTCGGACAGAAATTTTTGTATGCGGTCAAACCTCCAGCGGTCGCGACGCGCGTGTTGTTTGAGGTCTTAAAAGGGAAGCCTAAAGAAGCAGTTGCGAAGCTTCAAAAGATTGATAATCTCATGCCTGAGATTGAAGCAGCAGCAGAATCAAGGATGAATTACGCTAAAAAGCGTCTTCGTCGCGGCATGGTCCGGACCATTATCTATCTTTTCCTGACGAAGATCTTCATTGCTCTTGCGTTCGAAGTTCCGATCGAGCAATTGCTGTATAAGCATGTCGATAACACGGCGCTCATCATTAATATCGCCTTCCCACCGATCCTTATGTTGCTCGTTGGTCTGCTTATTCGTTTACCGGGGAAGGATAATATCGTAAGGATTCAAAAATTGATTAAACAGCTTCTTTCGAGTGAGGGGATTGAGGTCCGTGAAGTAAAGCGTGTGACGCCAAAAAAATTCTGGCCCCGATTCTTTCTGCGTCTCATTTACGTCCTCATGTTTGGCGTTTCCTTTGGTCTTATTGCCTGGTTCTTGCATCGTTGGCATTTTACCTGGATTAGCTCGCTTATCTTCTTGTTCTTCCTCTGTGTGGTGAGCTTCTTTGCGTTTCGTCTTCGTCTTTCTGCTCGTGAGTTTGTGGTGATCGAGCGTCAAGAGCGATTTTCGACCGTGATCGTCGACTTCTTCTCTTACCCTATCCTCCGTGCTGGACAGTGGCTATCGGTGACGGTCTCTCGGGTCAATATCCTTATTATTCTCATGGATGTATTGATTGAGGCTCCATTCAAATTTATTTTAAATGGTCTCGAAATTTGGTTTGCGTACATGCGTGAACAAAAAGAAGAGCTTCAATAAGATCCTCTATGTTTTCGCTGCATAAAACGTCTTCACACTCGCACGCCCGCCTTGGTCGTCTTACGACTCCTCATGGAGCCTTGGAAACGCCCTTTTTCATGCCGATTGCGACTCGTGGCGCCGTAAAAACAATTTCAACCTACGATGTCGAGCGTTTAGGTTCACCTATTCTTTTATCAAATACCTATCATCTGTGGCTTAGGCCAGGGATGGAGGTCATGAAACAGCTGGGCGGTCTCCACCGTTTCATGAATTGGAACGGTGCTATTCTTACTGACTCCGGTGGCTTCCAGGTCTTTAGTTTAGCGGGCTTACGCAAATTGACGCCAGAAGGTGTTCAATTTCAATCTCACATCGATGGGGCCAAGATGACCCTTACGCCTGAACTCTGCATGGAGATCCAGCGTACGATCGGAAGCGATATCTGTATGGTTCTGGACGTCTGTACCAAGCTTCCAGCGACGAAGGAAGCATTAGAAAAAGCCTTGAATCTTACCACCGCCTGGGCCCGCCGTTCTAAAGAGGCCTTTCAGTCTTTAAAGACCGGTTCTGTTAATCCAGAAGCACTCTTATTCGGTATCGTTCAGGGAGGAACGGATGTTGCTCTTCGAGAGAGAAGTGCGCGTGAGCTCATAGAGATCGGCTTTGATGGCTATGCCATCGGGGGTCTTTCTGTTGGCGAACCATACGAAGAAGCCTGTGCGGTTCTTGATGGTCTGCATGAGACTCTTCCGCTCGATCGTCCTCGCTATTTCATGGGGGGTGCCCAGCCGCATGAAATCGTCGGCTATGTTCAACGAGGGATTGATCAATTTGATTGCGTTTTGCCGACACGAAATGCGCGTCACGGGCATCTCTATCGTTTTCTCCACGACGATCTGACTAAGCCAGATTTTTACGAAGCGGTTCACATTACCAACGAAAAATGGAAGTTTTCCGATGAGCCGTTAGTCGCAGAGAAACGCTATGCGATTGATGACGAACTGAGTCGTTATAGCTTTGGCTATTTGCGCCATCTTTTTACAGTTCAAGAAATGCTCGGGGGACGTTTAGCCACCCTCTTAAACGTTCGTTTTTATTTAGAACTCATGGAACGCATTCGTAGGGCCATTGATGACGGACGGCTCTAGCGAACGAATAGGCGATAAATGAAGTGGACCACAGGGTCGATCTCTGGTCCGTGGACAATCGCGCCTCCAAGGGCGCCTGTGATGGTGAGGGTCGTAAGGCCAAATAGGGCAAAACAAGGAGCCACGTATTTGCTGGTGATTGTTTTTGTGAATCGATGGATGCTCCCACCTATGAAGGTGTTCCAGAACGACTTTTCGCTTAATGATCGAAAGGCCACCTCTCCAAGGTAGCCCATTGCTAAAATGATAAAGATGACATGAGAGGCGAGGGCGAAGGTTGCGTGTCTTTCGACGAGGAGAGCGAGATCTCCGACGGCAAAGGCTTCTTTGATAGCTTCGCCCGTGAAATAAGTGGCCGTGAGGCTGAGGGTCCCAACGACACAGAGGAAGGCTTTTAAGGAAAAAGTATGTGGATGGTTTTGGAGACGATTGAAACGGGCGACTTCAATCAGGGCATACATGGTCAAAAGTGCGATCGGAAAATGGACCAGGGCAGGGTGAAGATTCAACATGGGCAGCTCTATCATGACATTGTTGCGAGGGAAGAACAAACCAGTCACACTACGGCCATGGAAGAGGCTTTGCTCGCCGATTTAAATGCGGCACAACGAGAAGCGGTGACCCATAGAGGAGGGCCGCTTTTAGTGGTGGCTGGGGCTGGAACTGGAAAGACGACCGTTCTCACTCGTCGCTACGCGTATCTACTCGACATCCACGATCATGATCCGGGACGGATCCTTGCCCTTACCTTTACCGACAAAGCCGCCAGCGAAATTGAAGATCGTATTTTGCAGCTTCTCCCGGTCGGGACCTACGATTTTTGGATCTCAACCTTCCATGGATTCTGCCAACGGATTCTTGAGACGCATGGGCTTGAGATTGGCTTACCCAATCGATTCCACGTTCTTACGCCGACGGATGCTTGGCTTTTACTACGTCGCCATCTCGAAGAACTTCCTCTGGTCCACTATAAGCCCTTGGGAAACCCGGTGAAGTTTCTTCGTGGGCTCCTACAGCACCTCTCCCGCGCAAAAGACGAAGGAATCACCCCAGAAGCCCACCGGCTTTTTGCCGAGCAGACGCCGCTGGAAGGAGATGAGGCCACCATCGCATCCGAACGAGCTCGTCTTCTCGAACTTGCTTCGTTGTATGAACGTTATCGAAGTCTATTGCTTCAAGAAGATGCCCTCGATTTTGGGGATCTCATTTTAGAAACGCTTCGTCTCTTTCGCGAGCGTCCCGCCTTATTGCGTAAATATCAGCAGCAATTCGCGGCTATTTTAGTAGATGAGTTCCAAGACACCAATTGGGCTCAGTATGAGTTACTAAAACTCCTGGCAGGTGTGAAAAAGGCAATTACCGTCGTTGGAGATGACGATCAGGCTATTTATAAATTTCGTGGCGCTTCTCTTGCAAATATCCTTCAATTTCGCTCAGATTTTCCTGAGGCCAAGACGATTACTCTGATCGAAAATTATCGTTCAAAAAAAGAAATACTGGATCAGGCCTATGAGTTTATCTGTCATAATAACCCCCATCGTCTTGAGGTCAGTCTTAAGGATCTAGGGCTCTCAAAAAAGCTTCAAGCCATGAAAGGCGAAGGAGGCTGCGTCGATGTCCTTTGGGCTCAGAGTGTAGGCGAAGAAGCGGATCGCGTGGTTGAAAAAATTCGGGCGATTAAACATCGGTCAGAATCTGTCCGTTGGAGCGATTTTGCCATTCTTGTTCGTTCAAACGATGGCGCTGAACCTTTCTTGCAAGCCCTGGATCAAGCGCGCATTCCCTTCCAATTTCTGGCCTTACGAGGTCTCTATACCAAGCCGGTCGTGATTGATGTTCTCTCTCTGCTCTCGCTCTTGGACGGCTATCATGAGTCATCCATGGTCTGGCGTGCCCTCACTCTTCCAGGGATCGATCTTGGTGGGAAGGATTTAGCCGAGCTCCTCCAGTGTTCAAGTCGCAAAGGCTATTCGCTCTGGCAAACCGTCGCACAAACCACCCAAGGGCAGGCAGAGTGCTCTTTGAGTGATCGAGGTCGATCAGGGATCCTGAAGCTGGTTCAGTTCGTGCAAGCGATGGGGGATCTCGCCAAACGAAGCTCGGCCCTTCAGACTTTTCAAAAGGCACTTGAAGAAAGTGGATATTTGGTCCACCTACTTCAGCGCTCAGAGCTTGAAAAACGAGACGCGCTGCGTCACTTAAACGCCTTTGCGGATCGGATCAAACGCTATGAACAAGCCAGTATTTCCCCATCTCTCGGGGGGTTCTTAGAAGAGTTTCGTTTAGAGCTTGAAAGCGGTGAAGAAGGGGCCTTGGATGCAGATCCGGAAAGTGGTCCTGACATGGTGAAAATTCTTACCGTTCACGCGGCGAAAGGACTGGAATTCCCCTACGTGTTTCTCGCTTCACTGGTAGATCAACGTTTCCCGACCCGGAGTCGTACCGATGCCATTCCCTTGCCCGATGGACTGGTGCAAGAGCGTCTTCCAGAAGGGGATTATCATCTCGAAGAAGAACGTCGCTTATTTTACGTGGCGATGACCCGCGCAAAAGACGAGCTCTATTGCACGGGTGCGTTTGATTACGGCGGTAGTCGAGCAAAGAAACCATCTCCTTTCTTGGCCGAGGCCGGCCTTGTCGTCCCAATAGCAACTCCCGAAGAGGTGATTGATCTGACCCGAGGTTTATCCGCTGGATCACACACTCTTGAGGAGGTGATTCCGGTATTGTCTGATCTTCAGTATTACCAACTAAAGCGGACGTTCAGTTTCACCCAGCTGGCCGCTTTCCGGAAATGCCCATTGCAATACAAGTTTGCGCACTTGTTTCGTATTCCCGTCCTAGGCTCATTTCAAAAAAGCTTTGGTCAATCGATGCATCTCGTGTTTCAGCGTCTGTTACAACTCCATCTTGCCCGTCTTGTGACCGAGCAACAGCCCACGCTATTTGAACCGACGACGCCTCAGGAGAAGGGGAGAGGGCTCTTGGTCGATGCGATTGAAGCGGATCAGATCTTTGATGATGCTTGGATCGATGAATGGTATCCGACGCGAACACAACATGACGCCTTCTATACGAAAGGAAAGATGGCTTTAAAGCATTTTTTAGAGGCGTATCGTCTTCAGATGCCCACCGTTCAAGAAGTTGAAAAGCCGTTTACGCTTTTACTCGGAACACACGCCTTAAAAGGAAAGATCGATCGTATTGATCGAAATCCCGACGGTTCACTCGCCATTTTTGATTATAAAACCGGTGAAGCGAAAGAGAAGCTCGAGACCGAAGATAAAGAACAGCTCTATCTCTATCAGCTCGCATTAGAGCAGAAAGGGGTAAAAGTTGGTCGTCTGGCCTATATCTACGTCTTAGATTGGACCATCACCGAAATTGAACCCTTAAAAGAAAAAGCGAAAGAGGCGTTCATGGAAAAGATTCGAGATCGCATGGACGCGATCGTGCATTCGTCTTTTCCTCCCACCCCCGAATCCCATGTTTGTCGCACCTGCGATTTTCGTCATATCTGTGAATTTAAAAAAACGTAACTATGGCATTCCAATCCATTAAACGCATTCTCCCGGGGGCGATTCGTGAAATAGGGTTAGAAGAGCAGATCACGAGCGTTCAAGTCCTTCAGACCGCCGAGATGGTCTTAAAACGCTATTGGGGCGAAGAAAAGGCGGCGCTTGTCGCGATGCGTTCGTATCATCAAGGGGTCCTTCGCATAGAAACGCATACACCTGTTGCGGCACAGGAGCTAAAAGTCATGGAGATTCGCTTTCTGAATGAGATCAATCGTGTTCTTGGTGCCAAAAAAATCGTGAAGCTTCAGTGCATCACCCTCTAACCAGAGGAGTGTGTTACAATAGACTTATTGATTTTTGTGTATGGGTTTTCGTTCTTTTTTGATTCTGATGGGAATCGCGACTCTGCTCGCATGGGTTGCTTGGGGATTTGTTCTGACACGCGTGAATCCCCTTGAAGCAGCCCTGCTTGGCTTATTTTTGTTCTATCTCACCCTTTTTGCGGGGAGCATTGGCTTATTTTTCTTTGCCGGTCTCGGCTATCGTTATTGGATCCACCGGGATCAGGCGTTCTTGCCTCGAGAAGTGCAAGTTGCCTTCCGTCAAGCGATTCTGATTGCGATGGTTGGCATATGCGGACTAGTGTTGTCGGCGGCAGGAAGATGGTCATGGGGGATTTTCTTCTTTTTGATCCTCATTG
>CAYHTN010000015.1:0-21005 GCA_964359565.1 uncultured Gammaproteobacteria bacterium | reverse complement strand
TGGAGCATGAGGCAAACGTATTTGCCGCTAACTTTCTGATGCCATTTGACGACTACCGGCGGCAGATCGATGCCCGTTCACCCGTCGATCTGGATCAGATCGCCCACTGTGCCGATCGATACGAAGTGTCTCTCATCGCGGCCATCCTGCGTTGGTTGGAATACACCGAACGTCGGGCGGTGTTGGTCGTGTCACGCGATGGCTTCATTCTGTGGGCGCGCTCAAGCCAGAATGCCCTGAAGACCGGTGCATTTTTCCGCACATCGCGTGGGCCGATTCAGATTCCGCAAGGTTCAATTGCGGGTCGACAGATAACGATTGACTCACCTCGGGCTGGAGCGGATCTTCCGGCCGGCGTATGGCTTCAAGAGCCCTGCCGGGAAATGACCATCTTCTCCGAGAACTATGACTTCACCATTTCCCTGCTGCAACTGCAGGACGACGGTGGGCGACAGTATTCAGATGGCGATAATGAGGAAGAGGAAGACGACGATCTCGTCGATCGGATTCGTCGCAATCACGGTCTGTGAGGAAGATGCAAACTATAAACCAATCCCCTGGAGTGCCTGACGGTTGCCGCCATAACGGCCGTCGCTGAAACGACGAATCGTGATCTCTCCGCGTTGCTGAACCTGCACCACCCAGGCATGGACGCGCTTCGGCGCATCATCTATTCGATGGATATGATGCAGGCGTTGCGATCGCGCCATGTGGTGGACTAGCTCGGTTTAACGAACGTCACAGCAGCTCTTGCATACTCTCAAGCCGCGCAACGGTCCCAGCGAGTCCCAAGGAAAGAAACGTGTCCAACAACTCGCGCACCGACCGCGGAGGATTCTTCAGCGCCTCGCGCTGGTCGCGGACCGCGGCGCAAACCGCCGCCGGGGCGAGATCGTGAAGGTGCGAGACAAAGTCATCGGGGTGCTGCGCATCGATACCGTGACTGGCGAGCGCGGCTTGCGGAAAATCCGTCAGGTTGTAGGTGACGATCACACCTGCCTGACAGCGAATGGCCGCCGCGAGCACGTGCCGATCATCGGGATCAGGCAGATCAAGATTCTCGATGAAACCCTCAAAACCGGTGACCAGGCAATCCGGCACTGCGAGATTCATCAACTCGCGCGTCCGCTGAATCTGTGGCGCAGACAGGTCCGGCCGATCCTTCAACACTGAGCGCGTCCACTCTTCGTGTATGCGCTCGGTCCAGCGCGCCCGAAACAGATCGGTCAGCGCGAGCCGCAGCAACAGGTCGCGCAGTGGTGCCGGATAGAGAACACAGGCATCGTAAACCGCAACGAAACTCGCCACCCGTCAGTATCCCATCCCAAGGTCTTGAGCCTGACGCGACAGATCATCCAAAGCCTGCTTGCGGTTCACCTGCGTGCGCGCCCGGTGATCGAGGAGTTCCTTGAACAGAATGCGGCGATGCGTGCCCACCTTGCGGTAGGGAAGCTCCCCGCGCTCAATCAGGCCGACCAAGTACGGCCGCGACACGTTCAGAAAGTCGGCCGCCTGCTGGGTCGTGAGCTCGGCATGGATCGGGACGATCGTGACCGCGTTGCCCTCTGCCATCTGCGCCAAGATGTCCACCAATAGACGCAGCGCCGACACCGGCACTGTGATGTCCTGCTTGCCGTCGATCACTCGCAGCCTCGCGGTCTCACCGCGGCCGATGCAAGCGGCCAGAAGCCGGCTGCTCTCGCGGGCAAGTTTAGATTCCTGCTCGGTAGGCAGAGTCGGTGAGGGTGTGGTAATTGCGGGTGCGTTCATGGCTCCACCTATCAAATGTTGCCGTTTGCGTGAATATAGCATTAAACGAAATAAACGCAACAAGTGTAAATAAACGAAAGCACCCGCCCACGGAAATTAGGCCATTTCCCTGCGTTATTTTCTGCCTGGCGAAGCACCTGCCCGCTTCAAGTCCCCTGCCGCCGTTAACTGCGGCATCACCCACCACAACCAGCGCTGACATGTCCTGCCGATACCCGCGCAGGTAGAAACCCTGCACGGCCGGCAGCGTGATGCCGCAGATCACCGCCCTGGAATAGGTATGACCTCTACCCGGTCATAACAGGACGCCGGCAATCATCAATGTGAGGTAAGCATGCGCAACCACCGCACAGCGTTCAGGTTCATATTCACAGTATGGCTGCTCGCGGCGCTTTTCCCCGCCTATGCCGCCGAGCTGTCGGGCACTGTCGTAGGCGTCCACGACGGCGACACGGTCACAGTGCTCGATGCCACCAAGACCCAGCACAAAATCCGGCTCGCGGGGATTGATGCCCCGGAACTCAGCCAGGCCTTTGGGCAAGTCTCCCGGCAGCACCTCGCGGACCAGATCGCCGGCCGCACGGTCGTCATCGAATGGACCAAGCGCGACAAATACCAGCGCCTCGTGGGCAAGGTGCTGCTCGCCGGCCGCGACATCAACATCACCCAAATCGAGGCCGGCCTCGCCTGGCACTATAAGAAGTACGCCACCGAGCAAAGCCCCAAAGACCGGCAGCGCTACACCCGTGCGGAGGAACAGGCTCGCGCCAGCCGTCTCGGCCTATGGCGAGATAGCCATCCTGTACCACCTTGGGAGTACCGGAAGGCCAAGAAGCACTGAGTGCCGGGCCCATCTTGGCCACGCCCACTACCCTTCCTTGAATACTTCGGAAAACACACCCATCGTAACGGTGGATGGGTCTGATTCGTGCTCAGGCATTGCGAGATGAGCGTCGAGGACTCGCAAGCGATCTCCCGCACGGAACTCAACACTTGGATTGGTCGCGCGGAGCACTATTCGTGTACCGCTTGTACACCGAGTTGCCGTCACAACAACACCGTCCCAACTCATCGGACCGTGGCGATCTGTGATCACCATTTCCACGTCGATGTACTTTAGCAAATTGGTAGATTCACCACCGATTCGCTGTTGAATATCTGCCTGCCAATACTCCTTGCACAACTGTCTTACTGAACAAAAGCGGCACGTTTCAGTGCTGGGCCGTGCCTCTGGTGGGTGACCCTCTGCGGCAACTCTGACCTTTATTGTTCGCGAGACAATCTCGCTCTCAATTTTATCTAGTTCAGCAGAAAAGGGGACGTCTACAGCTACTTGATTCGATCGGTAAACGACTGTGAGTTTATCAATTTTCCGTGCTGAGGGATTGAGTTCCTTATCGCGACTCCAAAGTAGAGCGTAGACTCGAAGCTGAAACGTGTGTTGGTCACTCGGTACCCCTGTTTTGAAATCTATGATTTCACAACTCGAGTCGGAAATAGTGAGAAGATCCACTTTTCCCATCCAAGATATCGTGGCCGCTTTCAGTACGATCTCCGGGTAAGCGCCAGGCCCAAGGGGACTTCGAACTTGATCGCCGCTTGTTCGCTTACTGGCCGTTGCAATCGGGGGCACAGACTCTAGTCGCAAGGATCCTAAGAATTTCTGCACCTGCATGCGCATTTCTGGTACTTCGGATCTTAGCTTTTGTCTTGCGTTCTCGATTAGGTGTTTTGTTCTAGGGTTATCGGCGTAGTAATTAAGAACTCGGTCAATGCACTGGCCCAAAAGCGCACTGTAACCCCCCAATTTCTTCATCACAGCAACTGCCCCAGGTGATCTCGGTGAGTAGAAGCCGGCGCGAGCAAACTCTTTCGTGGCTGTTTCAACGGCCAGATGGACGACTGTCCCTGCGAGTCCAGAGCGTTGCAGTCTGGGAGGGTAACCGTGTCGTGCCCAAATGTTCGGGTAACTCGCTCTCGTAAGCGCCCACCGGCGAGGACACGACTCGAGTTCCGTGAGAAGCGAGATGCTCATTTCAGAAGGCAGCACCGGCCAAGAGTCAGGTAACACCGCCGCCCAAAGGGGCCCATCTCGGAAACCGATCATTTCAGTTTGCTAAGATACGACTTGCGCGAGTATCGCGCTCGTCGCACTTGGCAAGTTTCGGCGGACGACGAGTTCGTCAATCAAGATCATAGGCACGTCAATGGAGAACTCCTTAAGTTCCCGTAGTCGCTCGCTCGATGGATAATCAGGGGTGAGGGGTCCATGGAGTGCAATTACAATCTCCAATCCGTGATCGTTTGACACAGAAATTGGCGCAACGACATTCCCTAGTCCGGGAACCGAGATCTTTCTATTCCGCTCAAGGGTAATACCCGAGACGCCTTGACGTTTGAGATCTTCGAACAAGAGATCAGTTGACTGCTCCAAGCGATTCGTTTCAAGAATCGGTTCTGCGCCGGTCAATAGAAAACGAAGTAAGCTCGCACCCAATTGTCGATCGAGCAAATCGTGTTCAAATTTGTTTTTGTAGCTGCGAAGGCAGCGGTAGCAGGAGCGATCACAAGCTGCCGGACAACTTTCAAGAATAACAAGGGCACGTTCGAAAACAGAGATACCTAAATCTCCGACCCTCCTAGCGAACCCGGCGCCACCGGGCAATGTATCGTAGATGTATATTTCGGCCTCAATTCCGTCGCGACCAGCGGGGGTCAAGGCCGGCCTGTACTCCGCCTGAAGCTCGTTCGGTTCGAGTTCCAATAGACCGCATGCTGCCTTTGTGAGCGCCTCACAAAGTGTTCGAAGCGCAACGTCAGTAGCGAGCAAACCAGGCTGTAGGTTTAGCGGAGCATTAACGCTAATTGAGACAAGAAGTACGTCGGTAACAAAGTCCGTTCCGAGTACGAGCCCTGTCGTAGCACCACCGCCAGGACAATTTGCATTCCTCAAGTCAGGAAACGGCTTTTGATGTGCGGCGGCCACCTGACCTTTAGGAATTGTTGTTGGCTCGATTAACCCACATTTAGTACAGTATGTATAACCCTCTTCCCTCGGCCCACGATTGGTTACAAGAAGATGCGGCCGCGTGTGATGAACTCGAATGTGATCGTTAATTCTTGACCAAACTTCCGTAGGAGTTGGTGCGGTGAGTTTCGCCCTTGTCGCGTAGCTGCGAGCGGGTTGATCGTCTGGTGATGTGCCCTCTTCCTTGCTAACAGGGTGCGCAAATCCAGGAGGACGCAACCAGTAAGTTGCCGGGCCGAGTGTTCCTTCTCCACCGCAAGCCGGGCAATCCTTTACCTCATTGCGCACTCCGTTCTGTAGTGTTTCTGTCCGTGCATAGTGGCACACAGAACACTCGTAATAAAAACGTCTAGATTCCCATGCTTTGTATCGATCGCTTTGGAGTGGGGAATAAATGGCGCCCGAAGTCCAAAGCTTATTTCCGATCCATACTTCTTTACCTGGGGCATATTGGGATAATGTAACTGGCAGCCCCTGGGATGGCGTATATCGAAATGCCGGACGAAAACGCGTTGACCTGTCCCGATCGAAGACATGGAAGGCCGCGACATCCGTAGGAAATGCATATCGGGGCAGCACTCCTTTGTAGAGCAATCGATCCAACAAATTGTCTGCAGTGGCTTCCCTGCCTGGCCGCTCCTCACCCACTTCATCAGGAAGCTCTGGTGAGGATGCAGTGCCACCCTCAGCTGGCTGCGCGATGGTTGCTGCGACATCCTGCACCTCTTGGCTTGCCGGGACGTACTCAATGGCGTCATCAATCGGCTTGAGAGTCTCCTCAACGAGCAATTCCAGTATCGACTGCCGGTCGGCTGAAGTAAGTTCTTCTGGTAACCATCCCGCAATATCAGTCTTAAGTCCGGCTTCGCTGTCACGTAGCCACCGCTCGAAATCCACGCGATTTAACAGCTTCTTCGGGTCTCGAAAATCCGTTACCGACCCAAGAACTGCGAATAAGTGCGGCTGATCTTCAGGATTTATTGCAGGCAGGCGAATCTGATGATATCGCTGCAATAGATAAGCGGTAACGTGGCGCCGCACTATGTCTCTATTATCGAGCGTGAGCTTCGGATCATCAACGTCGCCTCGGATCATTAGATCTGGGTTGGAAAAATAGTGCTCGTCATGGCTATCGGCACTTCCAAAGGCGGTAACTGTTGCGACGGCGTTTCCCCGTCGCCCCGCTCGACCAGCTCGTTGTTGATAATTTGAACGCGCTGGCGGCATATTGCGCAGCGATACACCAGTTAGCGCACCAATGTCGATTCCGACTTCCATCGTGGTAGTGCAGGACAGGATATCTATAGCGGCACGTTCTAACCCATCGTCGGCTTGACCGAGATCGACGTCTTGGAAGAGAAGTTCATTTTCCTCTGCTTTCGAGAACACTTCATGTGATTGGGCAGATCCGATTTGCGCCGTGTGTTCTGCAGCTATTAGTACCATTGGCGCCTTTGGCTGAGGTCTTAGTGCATCGATAGTGCTCGCCCGGTAATATCCCTTTCGTGCAACGAATACTGGGTCTGTTTCGGGATTAATAACAACGGCAGTATCCTCATTGCAGTTGACGCAAGTATTGCGTCCAGGGAAAGGGCGCTGTGTTGTGCGACACGACTGGCAGTACGCCCATTCACCGCCTACCAATAAAGACAGCTCACCACCCTTTAACCTGAAATTACCGCTGGGTACCGGTTCCGCGAAGATCGATAACAACTTAGGAACCCAGTCGCGCTCGAACTGAGTCTTTGCGGTTTTGTCCACAAACAGGCGCTTCATTTCCACGAATTTCCCGGAATGAGCGCGAACTTCGTTCAGCCACCATGTCGGTGGCATACGCCCTAACCAAAAACCGACACGGTGCCAACTACGCAACCACGCTCTGCCCAATGCGATTTTCTGATCGTTTGTTGTTGCTATGCCTGTGATATCAGAGAGCGCTACAAGTTTTGCAGAATGTTCAGGACGCTCGACAATCGATGCAAGTGCTAATGATTCCAAACCATAGTACCGATCTGATACACACTTGACTATCGACTTCAGTAACGACTCTGGCGGCGACTCTCGTGCGATACGATTGAACAGACGCAGTAGGTCAGTATCTCGATCGAGCGCGCCCGATTTGATTGCGTCTTCCACCATCACCTCGGCATGCCAACTCTCCCCCACTTTTAATTCGGGCCGCAATCGTACGCCCAATTGATGCGCTGAAATGAGAACTGCTAAGTAGAGATCTTCTAGAGATAATAATTGTTCAACAATTAGCGATCGCTGCAAACGGCTATATCCGGCAATGATTAATGGACGCATTGCATCCTGCAAAGAATTTGACTGGAGATTGGGCGCCAATCGGGCTGCTGTCTGACGCGAGTCCGAAAAGACTAAAACTTTTCTCCCCCTAAGCGGAGCAAGACGAGTTGCCCTTGCAACACCAGGTGGCTGAATCTGAATTTGTTTACTGACTAGCGCGTGGAATGGTTGGTCACCCTTTGTTTGATGATCCTGTACAGAAGACCGACCGAACGCAGCGCTTTCTCCGCACACTGCGCACGGTCGAAACTGCCCGGGACGGCAGTGCCTCGGATCAGCGCCCTCCACAGGGGCAGAACGATCTGCGCGCAGAAAGACGCCTCGAATCCGAGCGCCCTCAGTCGCCTTTGGATTCAGGCGCCCAGTAACAAGATCGTAGCCTGCAGGCTCGGAATCGTCTTCGACAACTGGATCCTCCAACAATAAGTCGATAGGCTCGAGTTCGTCGTAATTACCAGTTAGTGTCCTGAATGCTCCGCCTGCTTCTGCCCAAAGGAAATCTGGTTCAATCACGTCATTGGTGTAGGCTCGGGCGTATGCGCTTCCACAATTTCGGCAGGTAAAGAGTTCTAATACTCGGGCTCCACACTCGCAACTGTCTTGTGGTTGACTGAATAATTTTCCCGTTGGACCACCTCGATCGGCTGGTGCAATCTGAGTACATTGCGAATCCATGCAGGCCCAAAGGCCTGCAAGTCCACGGTAAAATGAGTGCACACGGCACGGCAACATACCGGGCTGATCTTTTTGCGGTTTGGCAATACTCCCCATAGCCAACAGTGTGGTAACTGCGCGAGCCGCTGCAGTCGCCACCGCGCCTTGGAAAAGCATGGCACCGAGTTCGGCGACAGGCTGCGCCTTTTCCATCGTGGAGTTTATGAGTAACGCCATCGGAGCAAATGAATGGAGCGCATCATGGAGTGAACGTTCGAGGTCCCAAGGCTTTTTTACACCGCGATACTCGAGAAACTCTCGCACTACTTCCAGACGCGCATCGTCTGATTCTGCTTCATAGAAAGCATTCAGATCGATGGCAGCCAACACCTCGGTGTCGCGTGAGTTACCTTTTCCCGACCCTGACCGGAGATTGAGATCACCACGGATTGCAATAAAATCACGCGCATCCTTGCCAGTTAGCTGTGAACCAAATTGCGCAGCGTACTCGGCGTCCTTAAAGCTAGCACTCGTGCAAATTACCTGAAGTCGTTCAGGCGGTATACCAAGACGAGTACGTAAACGCCGCAACAAAAGGGCTACTTCTGCTCCTGCTGCTCCTCGGTAAAGATGTGCTTCATCAATTACTAAGAGGAGTTTTTCGTCACGATTTTCCTCAAGCCAGTTGCGGGTAAGATCAAAAATAGGCCGCTCTAGTGGACGCATGAGCATGTATTCGAGCATCGAATAGTTGGTAACCAGGATGTCCGGTGGCGCTTCATGCACTTCATGTCTTGTGAATAATTCAGGATCTCTAGGTAAGGTGACACAGCGCTTGTACTCCCCAGTTTTCGCGTCTTTCCATCGACTCCCCTTTTTTCTTGTTGCTCCGTAATACCACTCAATAAGATCGGGCTTTGCGGGCCACTTGCCGCGCTTTTGCAACTCCATGACGAGGCTTTGCGCTGATGCTTGTTCGGGAGAAGGCTCTCCCTGAGCAATTTCTAGTTTGCTGACGTAGTACTTACCGATGGGAATCAGACGGCTCTTATCCTTATCTTCGTCGCGGACGCCAGGATAAAGTGTTCTACTTGTGTAACGTGCGAATCGCGCTGGCCGACCGGACCAGTTGACGAACTTGTCTACAATTCGCGGATCGGCAAACAAGAGCCGTAGCCGACCAAGTTGGTCGTTGACTAGGGCATTCATTGGATAGAGCACAATTGCGCGCACAGCGGCCGTATTTCCAAACTCCTTACCGGCTAGACTAGCTTCTATTGCCAGCTTGCCGAGGATAGGCAATAAGAAGCATTCAGTCTTGCCTGATCCAGTTCCTGTCATTACGACAAGACTACGCTGATTAATAAGCGACTCTTTGACTGCCTCCATTTGATGTTGATATGGAGGGTTATGAATTAGCCGCTCTCTGTCACCCGATGCTTCCGAGACAGCAGTAAATATTTCGAGAGCTGCCGATGAGAGGCCCAGTTCAGCGAACGGATTGCCTGTTTTGTAACGCGGTGTACTTTCCAAATACGGCCGCTGATAGATTACACCTTCCTCATCCAAGATTGCGGCGCGTTGTTTTATCAACATGGGGTGGCTGATGTGATATGTCGCCTCTATGTAATCGCGAAGTGCGCGGCGCAATTCTTCGATGGTCTCACCAATGCTTGTTGTCATATTTTTCCTTTACGACGCCTGCACTTCAATTAACCAGAGGTTTTTACGCGCAAACATTATTTCTTCCTCGATATCTCTTTGCGCAAAGCGATAAGAGAACAAACAGCCCGAGGCTAACACTGGTTCTCCGAGCGCGTCCCACCTTCGTCGCGCCCACATCGGAACCGGCGAAAACAAATCAAGCATCACTGAACCATCATTGGCAGATCGAATGCGGTAGCGCTGGTGATCTCCCCGCTGTGCATCAATCGCAGCTTGTAGTTGCCACGCCTCATCACAACCGCGATTTCGACTCTTCGGTAATGGCAAGTCTATCAATCGACGCGGGCTACCATTTTCTAATTCGACATAACACCAAAGATCTGCGCCGTAGGCTTGTGGCCTACGCCCAACGAAGGAACCAGTCACCTTTAGTTTTTCTACCCAACGACCCGGGTAGTATCGTACCGACGTCGAAGGATCGATCAATCTCAGACCTGGTATGTCTGTAGTGGATGGTCCTGCAACAAGGCTTCTGTTAAATTGCGCAAGGTGGGCCTGTGGTGATTGTAAGGGTGGCGCTTTCAACCAAGCAGCAGAGGAAATCTCTATAAGACCAAATTCAACGAGACGAGACGGAAGATCGTTAATTCCCACTGGCAATCGACGTGTGTGACCCACGTATTCAACTGGTGCATCAAAATCGTCGGGAAGCAGCGATGCACGCTCCGGCGCAAAGCCAACAAGTAGTGCTGCTCCGCTCGTGCGCATAACAAATGCTGGTGGCGCGATATACAACAGATTGCGTCGAACTTCCTCGTCGCCATAGGCAACGTCTCGGCTTTCAAGTAAATCGCCATATCCTGTAATGGCATCAAGCGTACTTTCCACTGCTTCCCTTACTGGTGTGAAGTCGTCGACAAGACCTTCCAAGGGCGCCAGTACTGTACGCACGAGGGTTGCCGGAGAACAGGGGCAGTGAAACCCAGCTGCACGGCGCAATGCTGCGGCAAGTGCCTCTACAGAAACCAAGTTAAACTTGGATGGGTTAAGACCCAAATTCTTAACCATCCGGCTACGGACGTCTGTCGAAGTTAAAGCAATTATTCCCATTTCCACTCCAGATAAACGGGGCCAACCTCGACGGCCCTCTGTTGAAAACAGGTTGCGACACTCAGCACGAGGAAACGAGCGGCGCGTACGAGGGTGGGATAGTTCCGTATTTGCTCTATACCTTTATGAATTTCTTCACCGGCCCATACAGTTGCGCATCCGCACGCCAAGCGCAAGGCGAATTCAGATAGCCACTTAGCATTAGGTACATGAAGAAACTTCTCCGCAAGTATGGATAATTGTGCAGCACGATTGCGAGGACTAAGTTTTGCAATTTCCCTGAAGTCCCTTTCAAGAATTACACTCAAAGCCGATTCGTGCTTTTTATTGGTAATAGCGTAGCTAAGTACATGCAATGCACCATGATCTGAATGTTTTCGAAATCTCGATTCTGCACGACACCACTGGTCTCCGCCTATTTCACATAAGATCACCCGAATCAGAGCATCAACGACATCGTTACGTCGGTGAATAGATGCAAGCAAGCTCTCGCCGGAAAGCCTTGCTGTCGTCCAAGTCTCCGCCACGGACAGGAGAGACACTAATTTCGTATTCGAACGACCGGTGACAGACACCTTCGCTTGGACGCCGAGGTCTTGAATTCTTCGTATTTCGAAAGGCGGCACCAGTATCGCGGCGGCAATATCCTTCAAATTCGCCGTATACAAACCGCCATCGTGCGGGACGCGAAATGTTGTATCAGTATTATCTAGTGGAATAGCAATTTCAGGTGAATGTGCTTCGTATCGAGCAATACTTAGTGGTTCCTCACTGCCGCTGTCATCGACAATCGTCAATTCATACGACTCTTGACTCCGTTTAAGAGCCCATCGAAGTGGAACAAACTCACGCTCACATTCAATAGAAAAGCGACCCAACTCGTCAGCCGACAGTTCGACTAGACAGGAATGCGCCATGTCATAAGCGGAAGCTAAATGACGGTCGTCATGAACATATTTCTCGATGTACTCGTGCCAAGTCTTGGTGTCCACTGGCAGAATAAGGTCTGGAAGCCGCTTCTGAATAAGCACTCTTGAAGTCTGACGTTCTTTAAACGTGACTGCACAAGCGACCTGGTGTCCGACTGGTCCGTGTATTTCGGCTGAAAGGTACCCTTCCCACAGCTGCTCGAGGCTCGGCGCACTTGGATCTAATAGAGTTATAAATGCACCCTGGGAGGTTACACCGGGTACCCACTCGTGCGGATCTCGTAACAGGAAATCGAGATGTCCCGCGTCGTCATTGAAGCGCCCATCCGCCATGCGGGCACGGAAAGATACATGATGAACCCCGGGTGGCAGTTCAGGGAGTTCAATAAATTTTGTTTGTCCTGCCGGAATTGATGAAAACTGGATGCGCGACCACTCATCACGGTCGAGTGTGATCGAAAGTTCTCCAATCGGATAATCGGATTGAACCGCCAAACAAGGGGCGTCGGAAGTCAGCCATTCAGCTTGCCCCTCTCCATCCCAAGCGGCCGGAGGAATACCCACCGGCCACACGAAAATTGACCGAGACTGGTTTAGTTCGAGTTGCCTTAAACGACACAACCAATCTTCGGAAAGCGCCTCAGGAAGATCCAATTGAAGCGCGTGAACCCCTTCGCACTCAACTTCAATTGACTGTGTGCCATCGATATTCTCATTTATCGGTGTTGTTCTGAGCAATATGTACTTGGTGTCTGCCCGTACGTTGAGACTGTGGAGTTCATATGCGAGGCCATCGGCTGCTACACGGAACAACCATCGCGAACCAGGTCTGAGAAGCGATTCCGTTCGAAGGATGTAGTCGAGTTGGTTGTTGGTGCGCTCAAACCTGAGCAATGGTTCATCCGCTTTTGGCCATTTAGAAAGGCGAACGCGTTGTACTCCACGTAGTATTCGCCCCTGCCAAAGTGGGTTTCCTGCTGCGCCTGCAACGATACATCGAGACCCTGTGAAAATGTCGCGAAATTCCGGAAACTTAAGCAACAATGGTGACAGATCTGGAATCTCTAGAATGACTTCCCATAACTTCTCACCAACAGGTAACAGAACTACTCGTGGTTCGATACCTAAAGCTGCTATCTGTTCTTTAGTTGGCCCAGGCGACGCAGTTAATCCTTCGGAGGGCTGTCTGTTGCTACTCTTCAAACCGTGGAGGGTAGCGTGCTTCGCTTGGTGCTGCGCACCAAGTAACCACGCGCGTGACTGCCGCTCATGTTCAAGGTCCGTTGCAATTCGCTGAAGAGTCGACGGAAGGATAAGAGTCTTTGAACTCTGCTGATCGTGCAGTAGCAATGCCGTCGCAATTTGACCAAGAAGAAGCGGCTCTTGGGCTAAGTTGCGGAAACGTGAGCTTGTGTTCCAACTTCGTAGGGCGATTAATTCTCCGAGCTTGACAGGAGAACTGAGCAACTCCGACGCGAAGGAATATCTGATGTCGTACAGTACCTTTGCGAGTTGCCTCTGAAGATCTTTCGGAAGGATGGCATGAACGATCGGCCAACAAATAATGGAAAACCATTCGGCCCATTTCCCCGAAGGCTTAGCGCCTCCAAATCTGGCTTGAAAGTCTACAAACCGTCGTCGAATCCAATTCCTATCGCCACGGTACCGCCACCCACGTGTTTCGGCCTCAAATGTCTGCCAATACTCATCCCCAGCGTAGCGGTATCCAATCTCTGACGCATAAACAACCCAAGGGAGCCAATGCTCTTTTTGCGGCGAAGACTCTGCGATGTGAGCACGGATTTCATGCTCAAGTTGCGACCGTTCTGGTGCGCTAAGGCCGTGTTCAAGGGCGAAAATGGGCCGATCACCCACTGACCCTGAGCGCTGTTGCCTTAATTGCTCGAAGTGATGCTCGAGCCGCTGCTGCCACTCAATTAGGCTCATCCCGTCCCGTTTTTTATTTACAGCGGAAAAGATTGAAAACTCTGCCTTCCTCCATAGCAAACCTTACTACTACTAGACGCAACGGGATATGGGGGCACAGAATTTCCCTTGAATAGCGGCCAATAAGGTAGCAATGCTGCGCTTTAGTTTCTGATCAGGGACTGCATATTAAAACGTTTTCCAATAGCGGCCCTTGCTCGGTTTCATCGGTCTTGAACGCTACCCGCGCACCATGACGGAGTGGGCGGATTGGTGTATGGCCAGCAACCGCTTCTAGTACCAGGTCCGATTGAATTCGGTTGCGAAGCCAACGTTCCCGCCACCACGCGGCAATCTGTGATGTCGCCTTTCGCCCATTCTGCATACGTACCAAGTAATCCGGCTCACGATCGATACCGAGCAGATATTCACGGAGATTGCGAATTAGACTTACGCCATAAACAATCCGGCGCCTATGGTGCCGAAGGAGAAAACCGGACGGAAAGCCGACTAGGTCAAGACCCTCGCGCACTTTTCGTAGCTTAGGGCTCACGCCTTCACCAAAGATACTATTTACGCGCTGGCCGTTGTCTGATTGCTGCACAAGATCAACCAGCGCGTTTACCGTCTCGTCCGAATATTGAGATGTTCCAAACGCTTCCGAGTAACCGAGTTCTTCGTACTTAATCGACGATCCAGTTTTGTCTCCGCCTATTCGCTCACAAGGAATCTTGACACGATTATACTGGCTTGAGCCGACGCCATAGAGCGACGTCGTTCCGAACAAGACCAAGTTAGAGTCCCTGACGATCGGCCGCCCAGCTATTGCGGAAGCGATCTCACTCTCTGCCTTCGCGTAGCGACGTCGATACTCCAATGCAACTTCTGGGCTCGCAGCCAGCATACTGACGAGCTTGCCACCTAGAATCGCGTTGTACGGTTGGACAGCGCCGCAAACAGAAATATCGGCAACAGAAATACCGACTCTGCTTGCCTTAGCTTTTCTCAATATCTTACAAATAATTCTTTCGCCATCTCGGTTCTCGGCTAATTGAGCAAGCTTCTTACCGGTTGGGTGTGCGCCAAAATATCGCAATAAAACCGCTCTGGCTTGCAGCAGTTCAGCGAGTGCGAGAGCTCGCTTACTGCGAAACAGATGAGTGCGCGCGCGATTAACCCAGTAATCGGCATCCCCATCATTGTTAGCCCTTTTGTGTTCTCGAGATCGAACATATCGATGGTGTAGCCTGCGCTGCTTGGCAGCTACCTGGAGCAGATTGCCAACTATGTCCTCAGTAGGATTCCGAAGTAGACGAGAAGTTATAAGTTCTTCTTCCACGAAATCATCTATGTAAATTTCCCTGATAGCACCATCCACAGTCTTTACTAACCATCTGGCGACCGCAGTTGTCGGGGCATCCTTGATCCAAGAGAGGAACGCAGACGGATGCCAACCTATCCAATTATCTCGCACACGAATTTGCATAATAGGACTACTCAGCGCTCCGATTCCAACTACCGGATGGAGGGGCGCTGCACGATCTCGAACAATGAACATCATGCTGCGGCCCGGAACGCTTGTGTACTGATTCGTCCATGTGTGGCGGAAGTAACGCCAGATGTCGACTAGGCGCAAACCTGTAAACGAGCAGCGTGCATTGTCGGAAACGAATTGAAGATAGGGATCGACAATCTGCTCAAGTGCATTGGCCCATCCGTTGTTATTGTGTACTCGGGCCTTCTGTAGCACCTTGGATAATTCACGACCATCCCTCATTAACGAAAAGATCGAAACTAATCGGTCGTCAAACAGTCGCGCGATTTCCATGGAACGCACAAATGACTTGACCGAAGGTTCCTGAAGTTGAGCGTCTCTCTTCACTAGTTCTTGCCGCCGAATTCGCTCCTTTTCAGCTGCGTGATTTGTTGTTACGGAGGCGGGCGGGGTCACTTCTACAGTACCCCGCCGAACCCGTAGTGGCCAACCTTGTATGACCAAGTCCGTGAGCACTAAACCAGCAGCAAGAAGTGTTTGCCCCTCTGCCGAACGACGAGTGTGCAAGGAATTGACAAAGTTGCGTCGCACCTCCTCAAGAGCAGGACCAAGTTGGTCACCTTGCTTGGCATTTCCGATCCGCAAAAGGGTACGTGCATAAATCAGGAAACGGTCACGTGACTCCTTCCTGCGCAACCGCGGCGCAAGTGCCGTCCAATGCGAGGCTTCTGTGCCTTGGTCAACCATTGAGGAATGTGGCCAAAGTATTGCTCCATTCCAAACGATGCCTAGCGAGAGCTTCTGAATTCACGCGTGAAGAGCAGTCGATTTCGCTACGGACTACAGCTAAGAGTAGTAGCTCGACCTTTGCACGAAGCAGCTGGTCGCGGGTAGAGTCACCATCAGCCAGAGGCTTGTATACCTCACGATAGAATGGATGATCTGGGTTTAATAACAGCACTACCCGCCTTCCATCAAAGACGTAATTAAAGAAGCAGGTATTCTGCAGTGCGCCTTCAACAATTCGATACTGCAATCCTTCCGAGGCCTCCGGCTGAAGATGACGCAGAGTCGGATGCATTTGTTGCACTTGGTTAAATAGAGACTTGTTCTTGACCGATGCGCATCTGCGCAACGGGCGCAGTAGTTTCTCTGCATCTGACGCCACACGTTCTGCTTCGGAAAAGCGCTCACCCGCTTTAATGGCAAAATGCGCCTTACGAGCGCGGTTATTCAATGCTCGTGCGACGGCCTCCAGGTCTGTGGCCAACGCTTCTAATAAGTGCGGCTGCGGGCGAATCTGTTGCTTGGTATGCGTTATGCCAAACGCCTCATCGAGGATAGGTTCGAATTGAATTTCACATCGCCACCAATCATCATAGTTTTCACGGCGCTTGTTACCCATGAAGAACCAGCCATAGTCGACTTCACGACCAGCTCTAACGATTGATACGCCAGCACCATTCGACACTCCGATTCGCCGTTTCTCTTCGTTTGAAAGTTTGTGCCATTCGTGAACCGGCAATTCCGAAAAGCGTACGCGAACTACACCAGTGGCTTTGGAATTTGACGCGTCGGCACAGACCTCATAGCGAAGCTCTTCACCGAAAAGGCGGGCACCTGCTACAACTGAATTCGAGTGCAAGTAAAGAGGATCAACTGGAGTGACGGAATCGTTGTTTATCGTAATGCGAAGCCCCTTCCACAGGAAGTGCCGAAATCGCCGTCCCAATTCTGGTAGTAGCTTTCGAACGATAGTGGACACTCGTCGATTGTCCAAACGATCGCAATGGGTCCACAAAACCAACGTTCCCGATTTGGTGCCACACTGCGCAGGAGGATTCTCAACGATGGTTGGACGCGGAACCTCGGCTAAGTCGCCCCGCACTATCTCATCAATATCCAGGTAAGACATATACACCCGATAAGGCAAGATGCGCTTACCATGTACACGGGAACGCCCATTCCGGCCATTTTCCCCTGACGTCTGCCATGTATAGACCGTAACACGTCTTGCATGACTGAGAGAGGCATTTGGTAGACCCATCCCATACCGGCCAAGACCCCTACGATCGTCGAATCGGGTACTGCCACCAAAACGCAGCGCCTGCCTCAGAGTAAAAGGATCCATTCCACTGCCATTGTCGAGCACCGAAACTGTAATCTCTTTATACTCGTCGCCTGAATCAGCACTTACAGATATCGAGATCTCCGTCGCACCAGCTTGAATAGAATTGTCGACAAGTTCGGAAATTGCGCTTGCAGCTCCCTTATAGCCGGAGTCGCGCGTGGCTTGGATAAACTTTTCGAGCGCAATAACGGAACTGGTGGTTGTTCTAGATGTGACTCTGGTCATTGGTCTCTGTACTCCACCGCGTGAATAACGCACGATTTAGCTTGAATACCTGAGTTACTGACGTGCTCATTCAGGACCGTCGGTTCCTCTGACTCTTTTGGCCTGCGGCAGAACCGGACGATCGACGCTGAGGCCCATTTTGGCTTTCGTGTTGTCGTTGCTTTTGTTCCTGATATCGAACGATTGCATCTACGTGGCGCTGGCCCCAGATACGCCACCCGCGCCAATCCCGCTTGCAATTTGAAAGTTCTGGAACAGGTTGGCCGTCTTTCAACCATCGCCTTAACGTCGCCTCCGAAATTCCAGTGACTCTTAGTAGTTGCTTGGTGGTAAAACCTGCGCCAAGACCTGAGGCCGGCATAGCTGGCACGCTCACGTGATATATTATAGGGGTCTTATACCTATCAGAGGTATCAGCTGTCAAGGAAAAGCCAGACCATTTCCCAAAGTCTCTGATGAAGATCGGATTCCGAACATGCGCCACAAGAACTCAGTATTAGGTTCTCTGCGCTTCGGTCGTAACACCGATCGTGACCTCGCATATAGGTACAGCCTGATTCGTGCCCGCGTATTAAGAAAAAACACCGGCGGCGCGAGCCGACGGATAATATTAGGCCAGATACGCGCTCAGAACAGGGCTCGCGTTTCGTAACTTCTGTATAAAATCATTTCGCGTTGTCCCTGTATCCCTTACTGATCTGTTCCAACACGAAGTTGTCGATGTCGGTATTGATCTGCATCCACAGCGGCAGTGAGATGGCGCTGGCGCAGCGTCACGGCGCCTGTTCTGGTAGCCGCGATTCGTGGCGTTCGACTGCAGCGGGGTTGCCTGCCCCAGCCAGCGCCGGCTCCCGATCGCTGAGCGCGAACCACAACCACGGAAGCGCGAGCGCGATCAGCGCGACGAGCCAGAACGCCAAGATGCGCTTGTGTGCAAACAGATCACGGGCTTTGAAGAAGGCTGTCAGTCGGTTCATGCGTTTGTTTTTCGCTTCTCACTATTCCCGTACACGAGAAATCGTGTCACTTTGTGGCTCATGGTAAGTGTTCGCGCAGCGCTGCTGCAAGCGCCTGTGCAGCCTTCTGGTGATTTATCTCGTATGGCCAGAGGAAAACAACTTGCCGGCTATCGCGGCCAAGTCTCCCGCAGTCGCTCGGTCAACTCCGCCGCCGGCACCGGGCGGCTGAACAAGAACCCCTGCGCCGCGCCGCAGCCGAGCGCGCGCAGAAACGCGAGCTGCGCCTCGGTCTCGACGCCCTCGGCGATGACGTTGAGCCGCAGGGTGCGCGCCAGGACGATGATCGCCTCGACGATGGCGGCGTCGTTCTCGTCGTCGGGGATATCGCGCACGAAAGAGCGGTCGATCTTCACGGCGTCGATGGGAAGCAATTTCAGGTGGCTCAAGGAAGAGTAGCCGGTGCCGAAATCGTCCATGGAGATATGCACGCCGAGTGCGTGGATCCGGCGCAGCGCCTCGAGGCTCGCCTCGACCTGCTGCATGACCAGGCTCTCGGTGATCTCGAGTTCCAGGCCGTCGGGGTCCATGCCGGTGTCGGCGAGCGCCGCGGCGACGGTGTCCGCGAAGCGCCCGTCCCGCAACTGCCGCGCGGAGAGGTTGACCGCCATGCGCAACGGCGGCAAGCCGGCCTCGCGCCAGGCCGTGGCTTGCGCGCAGGCTTCGCGCAACACCCATTCGCCGACCGGGACGATAAGGCCGGTCTCCTCCAGCAACGGGATGAACTCGGCGGGGGCGACGAGACCTTGCTTCGGATGCTTCCAGCGCAACAGCGCCTCGACGCCGACGATCCCGCCGCCGGCCAGATCCACCTGGGGCTGGTAATAGAGCACGAATTGGTTTCGATCGAGGGCGCCATGCAGGGCGTTCTCCATGCTCAACTGCTTGCGGGCGCGGGCGTTCATCTCGGGCGTGAAGAACTGGTAGTTGTTGCCTCCGTGTTCCTTGGCGCGGTACATGGCGACGTCGGCGTTCTTGAGCAGGGTCTCGGCGTCCTCGCCGTCGCCGGGATAGAGACTGACACCGATGGAGCCGGTAATGAAGAATTCCTCGGCACCGGCATTGTGGACATCGATGCTGAACGGCTGGGCAAGGCGGCCGAGCACTTTTTTCGCGAGATGCGCGGCATCCTGGGTCCGGGCCATGTCCGCGAGCACAACGACGAATTCGTCACCGCCGAGCCGGGCGACGGTGTCGCCCTCGCGTATGCACGCCGCCAGCCGCTCCCCCGCGGCCTTGAGCAATTGGTCGCCCACGTTGTGCCCGAGGCTGTCGTTGATGGACTTGAAGCGGTCGAGGTCGAGGAACAGCACCGCCGCCGCGCGCCGGTGACGCGTGGCGGAGATCAACGTCTGGTCGAGGCGGTCGGCGAGCTGGTTGCGGTTGGGCAGGCCCGTGAGGCTGTCATACCGAGCCATGCGCGCGAGTTGCTCTTCCAGGTCCTTTCTCGCCGTCATGTCCACCGTGACGCCGCGCAGCCTCCCCGGGCCGCTCGCGCCGCGGGTCAAGTGGACAACGTCCTGGAGCCAGATCACGCCTCCATCGGCCTTGCGTACCCGATACTCGATCTCGTAGCGTCCGCGCTCCTTGTCCGCGCCGGGATCGCTCCCCAGAACCTGGTTGTAGAAATCGAACACCTTGTCGCGGTCGTCGGGGTGAACGCACGCCGGCCAGAACTCGTGCTCCAGCCAGCGTTGCACGGGGTAGCCGAGCAGGGCTTCGGCGTGGCGGCTCATGAACGTAAAGACGATTTGCTCCCCACGCACCTCCGCCTCCCAGACGATGGCGTCGAGCCCCTGGACCAGGTCGTGGAAGCGCTGCTCGTGGGCGCGCGCCTGCGCGCGCAGCTCATGCTCCGCAGTCACGTCCTCGACGATCACGAGCAGGCGGGCTTCTTCTTCTTCTTCTTCTTCCGCAATCCGTATTCCAGTCAGCGTCAGCAGGAGGTGCTTGCCGTTCAGTGCGACGCTCAGGCCGTGCAGGGCCTCCCCGGTGGCGAGTACACCTTCAGCCTGCGCGCGCAGCCCCGGAACCGGCAGCACGTCATCCAGCGGTTCTCCCTCCAGGCGGGATGGACGGCGGTGGTTGAACACCTCCCGGAACGAGCGGTTGACGCGCATGACACGCAGATCCGCATCCACGACCAACAGGCCGGCGGGCAGGCTGGCGAGGATGTCCTCGGCGAACGCCTTCAGGCCCAGGATGGTCTGCTGGTCGGCGTGGATGTACGTGTCGATGGCGAGCCCCATGTCGAGGAGCACGATCTTGAGCAGTGCGCGGTAGGTGGCGATGAACCGATCCGGATTGCGTTTATGCAGCCGCCAGACCTCGGGCAGCAGACCGCAGAGGTACTTGCTGTAGGCGCCGATGTACCACTTGGGCGCCAGGCCGATGCGCTCGTGCGCGAGGCCCACGCGCAGGCGGTCGCGGATGTAGTCGCCACCGTATTCACCCGCGGTCAGGCTCTCGAAGTAGGCGGCCTGGGTACGCTTCAGGCGTTCAAGGGCATGATCGTCCGGAATGAAGCGCCGCGTCTCCTCGAACGTGAGAAGGTGCGTATAGAAATCGTCCACGAAATGCCGTTCGGCTTTCCGCAGACGCGAGTGAAGCGCCTTGAGCAGCGCGACATCGTCTTCGCTCAGTTCGAGGAACGCCTTGCGGCGTGCGAACTCGCCCTCGTCGATGCCCAGGGCACGGGCAACCGCGGAGACCGCATCGGCAAATGGCTTCAAGATCCCATCCCGGGAAC
>CAYHTN010000014.1:0-21135 GCA_964359565.1 uncultured Gammaproteobacteria bacterium | reverse complement strand
TCAGCCTGCCAATTTCCGTATCGCTTTCCGCTGCGAGAGCCGTGATCCTTTCAAGTAGGAGGCGGGCAAGCGCACCCTCATCCTCTTCCGTAGGTGCATCAAGTTTGTGGTATTCGGCGCACTTCTTTGCTACCGCCAAGAGCGGAATGTCGGCGAAGTAGCCACGAAAGCTCCACGGATTGAACTCCAAAGCACCTTCTTTTCCCGTCTTCTGTCTCTGTTCTGCCAATGCGGCCGTATATTCGTTATAAGCGCGTTTTGCGATCATGTCCGCAATCTCGTCTTTCGCTTCTTCGCTTGCAACGCCGGTCTCGCCCAAGAGTTCATACAGGGCCAGTTCGTTGTACAGGTAATCGCTCTCCGTTTTTACGTCCGGATAAAGCTTGAGCAAGTCCTGTTGTAGCTCCTCGTCCATCAGCTCAAAGGCGTATCGGTACACCATATAGTCCCGTTGCAATCCGCTGTTCTCCAGCACCGATTCCAAGGCGTCTTTCGCATTTGGACGCTTCTCACAATCCAAGTTACTCCAATCGAAAAGTCGATTGTCGCTTCGCATGATTCTTTCGTAATCTGTATACAGGTAATAACTGGCGGCAATACAGGCACGTAGGAAGGCGTTTTGCGCGTTTAGGAAGGTTGTCTGTGCATCGAGTTCGGCATACATAACCGTATGCCAACCGCCGTTGTACTTGTTGTACTCCCTGACCTCATTGTTGTCTTTCGGTTGCCACCCTTCAACCAGAGCATACTTGTCCGCATCGCTCAGAAATCCTTTGCCATCCCGCTCTTCGGCAACTCCATTATGGACGACCATAAGAGAGCGTTCTTTGGGAGTGAGATTGCCTTTCTGTAGGAGGTTGGTGATGTTTGTTCGCATAATCAGCGCGTTTTACGTTTCTCCAAGAAACGCTCCATGATCTCAACCTTGTCGCTTAGTTCGGCCACTTCATAGGCTTTCAAGAGTTTGTCCGTCAGGAAACCGAGACAGTTGGCAACCTTCACATCCAATTCCCCGCTGCGTACGCCATTGATCGTTTCTTCTAAAAGCATGACCGCGTCTCTTGCGCTCTTCAGCTTCAAAGGAGGCTGGGGAGAGATAACGGTGATTTGATTTTCCTTTCCTCCCCGTGAACGGGCGTCACGCTTCTCGTCCTCACTGACAGTCGGGTCATGGAGGTAGCAATAATCGCTTCCCTGCATGGGTCTGGCTTGGCATGGGCTGCCCGCCACGGTGTTTGCTTTGCACAACATATGTTATGGGTGGGGTGTCGCACTTTGTGCGGCTTTATCTTGATGAGGATGCCCTGTTCCCGTCTGTCCGCATTCTGGGCATGGCTTTGAGGGAGATAAGACGCTTGCGATGGCGTCATGGAGGAACATCCAAGCGTTTTCCTCAATGTAATCGATCACGTTAGCTACTTCTTCGTCCGTAGCTTCGTGATCCCATTGGCCGAGCATCTCCTCACGGATATGTTCAATGCTTAAAGGACGGTACTCGTCGTATTGCTGGAACGTAAATCCAGAGTTGGTTGTATGCTGATTGGTGTTCGTCATATGGTTTTGTGGGTTATTTGGGTAAGAGAGAGGTGCGTATAGTCATTTGAGGCGGTCTGGTGCCCTTGAATTAACCTCGTTAGACCACCAGTAGAGGAATCCCTCTACGTTGTCTTGTATGTCTTGTCTGATACGGACAACGTTGTCGTCGCTCAATTCACGGTTCTCCCATCGGTCGTACACGTGGTCTCTGACACAGGCCAGCGTAAGCCACTTGAGCTTCCGATAGAGCTTGATATTGATCCTGATCTTTTTGGATAATTGACGTTTCATATAGGTATACGGTGTCAAAATACGTTTAGCGATTAAGGAAGCTCTTGCACTCATCGGACATAAACCATCGGAAATCTTCCTTGAGACGGATGATCTTTTCCGGTTGGCCGATCATTCCTCCATGTTCGGAGATGTCGCATACATTGAGAGCTTTCAAGGTTTCCATTTCTTTCAGTGCGGTTGTCTTGGAACACTGTAAGAGTGTTTCCACTTGTGTCGTTTTCAACTCGCCACCGTTTTCAATCAAGATACTCACAAGTTTGGCGCGTGTCGGTGGGGAGCTGTCGATGGCTAACTCGATCACGAAGCGAAGGTCGTCCTCGTTGATTTGTGATCGGCCTGCAACAACGGCATGGCCACGACAGAGGTTATAAAACAGTTGGGCGATACGGTCGGGCTTCTCGATGACGGGAGGTTGGTAGTCGTATTCATCAGGGGCGTCATCCCGTTTGCTTACCTTCCACAGGCTCACAATGCCTCGCAGGTTTGCAAGTAGCTTGGCGCAGCGCGTAATCACAAGCAGACAGTCTCGGGGATCACCTTGGCGGTTCCATTCGATGCCTTCCTGATGGCGGTGCCATAGCCCGAAAAGGAAGTACTTGGTGGCGATACGGCACTCGCGTTCCTTATCCTTCACGGCCATAGAAACGAGCTGATCCGCCAGTTCGCCTTCGCTCTTGTTACGGCCATTCATGTTAAGGAAGAACAGACGTGATCCAAGACTTCCCATGATGCGCCAGACGCGTGATGAGATGGGAGTTGAAGCGGCGAGCATCATAAACAAGTACTCTCCAATGTATGCACGTTCCCCGTGGATACCGGAATCAGTTTTGAATCCTTCGCCGTCGAGTACACGCGTCAGAATGCCGAGACACTCCTGCAAATCGTCTTCACGTTTGGAGAACAGAGTCGCCAAGTCGCGCACGAGAAACATGTGGTAACGGAGGCGTGGGAGCAGGTCGATTTCGGCGAGTTTTTCGCGTTTCACGTTTGAAGCATTCGAAACAAACGATGCAGGGGTGAACTTATCGGATGCGTACGTAAGCCCTTCAAGACCGTCAAAGAAATTGGTCGTAATTGTCTTACCGCTCGATGGAACGTCAACCAAAACGAGCGCAAACGGATTCGTAATGTCTTTGATGAGAAGCTGCGAGATGACCGCCAACCCGGTCTCTGCCGCGAATGCACAATCGGGGAACTGCTGGCGAACGGTCTCTTTCCATTCAGCGAAGGAGACTTCCTTTTCAACCTTTTCAATCCGCTTGATGCGTGTCTTGGCGTCAAAACGACCAACGGCTTGTGCTAATTCCGTGAACGCTTGGGGATCACCACCGTATTTCGTGAAGTAATCTGTCACGTCTTTCATTCCTTCTCCCATGTCCAAGGGCAGACGGGTTTGGAAGAGCTTCAACGTCTCGATGCTTTTGAGGGCATCAAGCACACGAGTCGCTCCTTTTTCACCTTCGGGATCGTTGTCATAACAGACGCATACGGATTCGAGGCCGGAGAACTCTTTCAACCATTCCTGTTTGAATGTCCCGCAGCCACCAGTCGATGTAACGGCTGGAATGCCTTTGGAGAGCAGCACCATGCAATCGAACTCACCCTCACAAAGCACAAGGCTCGTAGCACCTTTGAACATGCCCCAATCAAAGAGCTCGTGCGTTGCTCCCATTGGCCAGACCTTCATTTTCGGGGTCTTTTCGTCTTTCGTTTCGGGATCGCGTCGGAGCTTCAGTAGGGCGTATTCCCCGGGGCTGTCCTTCTTTGGAATCGGAATAACGATCCAATTTGCGCCGTAGAAATCTCCCCATCCAATTTTGAACTGGTCGATAAGGTCGTCAGGAATGCCACGACCATTCAAATAGATGCGGATGTTGGGAGGGAGCGCTTGATGACAGCGCTCCACGAGTTCTTTTGTGATTTCTTCAACGGGTTTCTTCGTCTCCTTCTTTTTGGCGGGAAATGGCGGATTTTGGTCACGATACAGCTCTCGGACTTCGTCGCCCAAATGCTTGGCGAGAGTCACGAGGTTGCCTTTCTCGCCACACTTTTTGCAGTCAAACTGTCCCGTCTCTTTCGAGAAATAGAGGTGCTGTTCGTTGGGACGACTGTCTTCGTCGCAACCGTTGAACAAGCATTTGGTGACGACCTCGCTTCCCGTCTCTCGAAAGGCAATGCCCTTGGAGGAGAGATACTCCGTCACGCCGACTTGATTTGGTTCCATAGGAATAGGTGGATGTTAGGTGGGTAATAGCTTGCCTTCTGTTCTGACTGCCTCTGCGATGCGTGATTCCTCGTCCGTAAGTGGTCGGTAAACGATTTCCATAAGACGGATCAGGCTGATTGCTTTGGCTTGAGCTGCATGTTTGTCGATACGTTTGCCGAACTTCCGTTCGTAAAGGCTTTGAAACTCCTCAACGTCCTCATCGGTGAGCTGCATATGTCAGGAGGAGTAGAGCCGGTTCTTAATTGCACGGATAGAGTCGAAGTAAGAACGCGCATTGAGCTTCAAGCGATCATTCCAATAAGCTTCGATGTCTTGATCGATGGTTTTGGTTCGACGAAAGACGAATTGAGCTTTGTTTGGGTTCCCATCTTTATCTACGGCAGTCAGTTCGTGTTCAAGGCAGAAAAGCGCGCAGGTAAGTCCGAGGTCGAACGTTGTAAAGAAATCACCGTTGGAGAGATACTCCAGTTCTTGGTTCATGGGTAAGTGGGCTAATGGATTATTGTTTTGGAGCTCCACCCCTATATGGCGAAAAATCGCCTTCTCTTGGTGAAAAAATAAACCAGCCCCTATTTTAAGGGCTGGTTTTTGGTGAAATAATCACCCTTCCCACTCATGTGTCACCGTGTAAGCGGTGAATTCACCGATTATACTTTCCTAGTTCTTCTTCGATACCGAATTCATCATCGGTCTTCTCTTCAGGCGGAATGACTACGCTTCCATGGGAAGGAATGAGCTGCATTCTAATACGATACCCCTTCTCTGTTTTGTAATCGCCAAAGGGTTCTCCTGAAAGCTTGAAGTACGCTTTAAGACCATAGGATAGAAGTTGTTTCGTCTTTTTCAGAGTTTGGTTGGCACGAGGAGAATCCCAAGTAATCACTCCTTCAAGGTCTGCAAGAGATCGCAGGAAGAGCCACTGTTTATTTGGTGTACGTGGTACTTTCTTGTTATTTTGGAACCCCATTTCCTTATATGAGGCTTCCTGCTCGAACCCTTTGCCAAAGATCTTGACGTTCTCACCGTCGATGAATTTGATGATTACATCCTCCCAAGAAGTTCCTTTTGGAAGTTTAATAGCTTGCGTTTGTTCTTCCGGTTCCTTATTTGTTTTTGTGGACTGACCCACCTCTTCTTTTTCAGCTTTTTCAAGAATTTGCGTAAGGGCAGCGATTTGAGCTTTTCGGTTTTTTGCGTTTTCAAGTAATCGCTGATCTTCTTCACTTAAAGCATTTTGACTCTGTGTGGGAGTTTGGTTTTGACCATCTTTTACAACACGTTTCTCATATACTTCTGCAAATCGGTCATAAAAAGACTGAAAAGGAATACGATCGATGCTTAAACTGACTTCACTTTCCCAGCGATGGCCTCCATGAACGATCTCATATTTAACGATAAGGTTGCGATCGTGAAGATATCTCACAGCTTCCATGCGCAAATCACCATAACGATCTCTCATGCCAACGCTATCTGCGGGCATCAGGCTAGAATAACGGACAATTTGTGGAACGATCCGGATGGATACTTCCGGCCCTTGGGTAATTTGAAGCTGGCCGTATATATCGTATAAAACATCTGCAATGGCCAAAAACTTTTCACCTTGAAGAGCACTAATATCGGAATGTACGTCAGTATGTATCTTGTTGGCGTAATTCTTAAAGCGATCCTTATCGCCAATAATAACGTTGTATCGGTAGGTCAATCCGCCGTCTAATTGAATTTCTTCTTCGGTGTGCGGAAAAATGAGCCCATCGGAGGACAGCTTGCGCATGATACGACTGAAGTCTTCAGTGGGGATCTCCCGTTCCTTAAGATCATTTTCAGTAATCGTTATACCTTCCATGGGTGAGCACAACTGACGCATCTCATCTATGAGCTGTAGAATAGACAAAATCTTTTCCTGCGGAGTCATTTTCATAATAATTCTGCAACGATTTTTACCTGAATGCGTTGTAAGGTCAATAAAATTACGAAAAAAACGGCAACTGGCCATTTTTACAGCGCGTCAATTGCTGTTACTTAAAATCTAAAAAGATCGCCCAAATCCACGCCTAACGCTTTGGCCAACTTTGAGATGTTCACCAAGGCGACGTTTCTTTCTCCCCGTTCAAGTCCACCCACGTAGGTACGATCCAAACCAGCCTTGTTCGCCAAGGCCATTTGAGACGTGATGCCTTTCTGTAGGCGCAACGCTTTTACGCGCTTGCCAAACTTTTTCAAAATCTCGTCATTTTTCACCTCTTTAGGGTAGGTGGCAGATGACTATAGAGCGACGGACTATGAGTATCACTTCTTTGGTGATACTGTACGTCCACAGTGATACTTATAGTCATCTATAGGAACTGAATGAACATGAATATGGCAAAAAACACTCGCAAACCGTCGAGAGTAAGGTTTTCCGTTGGCTCACTTTTCGCTGGTTGTGGAGGAATGGATCTCGGCTTTACGCAGGAGGGTTTTCGGATAAGCTGGGCAAACGATATAGATCACTGGGCTTGTGAAACATACAAAAGAAACTTCGGCGATCATGTTATAGAGGGGGATGTAACGAAGGTAGATTTCGACAGCCTATCGCGTTGCGATGTGATGTTGGGCGGTTTTCCCTGCCAAGACTTTTCAATGATCTGGAAGCGTAAGGGGCTCGGCACGGAACGAGGGAACTTATACCGGCACTTCGTGAGAGCTGTAAGCACAAAGATGCCCAAGGTTTTTGTTGCGGAGAATGTAAAAGGGCTTTTGACTGCCAACAAAGGTGAGGCGATCAATCAGATAGTAAAGGACTTTGGTGATGTCGGTTATCGAGTGCAGGTTCATCGGGTCAATTTTGCTAATTACGGAGCACCGCAGCTTCGTGAACGCGTGCTTATCATTGGTATTCGGAACGACATCAAAAAGGATTTTGTGATGCCTGCACATACTCACGATAAGCGATCTTACGTTGGGGCGAGAGAAGCTCTCGAAGGTGCTGAAAAGGCCGCTTTCAATAATGAGCATCAAAAAATTACAGAGAATACAAAAGAAAAACTGAAGATCATTCCTCCCGGCGGAAACTTTGCCGACATCCCGAAGAACTCCCCGTACTACGTTAAAGGAATGATAAGCCACGTATATAGGCGACTCCATCCGAACAAGCCTTCAACAACGATTATCGCCGGGGGAGGAGGTGGGACGTGGGGATACCACTTTTCAGAACCGAGACCACTGACCAATAGAGAGCGGGCAAGGCTTTTCGGATACCCTGATGATTTCGTTTTTGAGGGTTCTATAACAGAAGTTCGTCGCCAAATCGGGAACTCTGTTCCGCCTGTCGCTATCAGGGTCGTAGCGAAAGCGATCAAGGGGTTTTTGAAAAACAGCTGATATGGAGCTTATTTATTCCAGCGTCATACCGCTCAAGCCCTCAGGTTTTTCGAGTTTTCGGGAAACGTTTGAACGCCAACTCGTTCCAGCAAACGACATCAAGATCGCTACAGGGTACGTCTCTGAGGATTCGTTAATGGAGCTCAAGGCAATTCTATCTCATTACAACGGCGGTAATCGAAAAAAGAAGTGTGACCTGATAATCGGAATGCACGGACGCGAAGGATTTACACGTCCTCAGCACGAAGCAGCTTGTTCTCTTGGGAGATTCTTACGTGATGAGAAAATTGGAGAGGTTCGTGTCTGCACCGCGTTCAAGTTCCACGGAAAAATCTACACGTTTTTGAATGATGCGTTGCCACAAGCATCTATTTTGGGTTCCTCAAACCTTTCCGGGGTCTTGGGATTAGATGGCCAATGGGAAGCAGACATTCTCCTTACAGAGGCGACTTCGGTGAATCGATTAGTTGAACTGCATCAGAACCTTGCTTTGAAGGCTACCAAGCCTATCTTGGAGTACACCGATTACAAGATCATCCAGCGCTCTGACCTGTTGGAGGGGAGAAACGCCGTCGAAAAAGTGCCTAATGGGGAGCTAGAGAAGGTGCGGGATGATCTGATGAGTCTTTCTTTCAGCATTCCATTGAAGACAGAGCTAAAAAGCAATTTGAACGCGTATTTCGGAAAGGGACGTGAGTCAAGTGCGACCAAGGCTGTACGTCCGCGTGCTTGGTATGAAGTCGAGGTCATTGTTTCGAGCGAGACAACAAAACAGAAAGGGTATCCGAAAGTGGATACGCCCTTCACCGTCTACACGGATGACGGTTGGAAGTTCCGTTGCAAGGTCAGTGGCGATTACAGCAAGAACTTTCGTTCAGAGGACGACCTTCAAACCCTCGGTAGGTGGATAAAGGGACGCATGGAAGCTGCTGGAGCTCTGAAGGTTGGGGAGCTCGTTACGCCTCCCATGTTGCAAAAGTATGGAAAAGACAGACTCGTGCTTACGGCCACGCGGAATCCCGACGTGTGGTTTTTGGACTTCTCACCATCTCTATGAACTACTTGGAAACATACTTGAGGAAGGCGGAGGACGCTGTTCCGAACTCGTCCGTTTCGTTGCGCCTTTCAGCGGAGGAGTTCGCCAAGAAGCATCTAGTCGATTTTAGTTTCAATGAGCATGTCTCCGGCCTTCTATTCGGTCACGTACAAAGCGGAAAGACAGGGCAAATGTTCGGAGTGGCGTCCGTAGCTGCGGATGCTGGTTTTCGGTTCTTTGTCTTGGTGACAACCGATAACGTGATGCTGTACCGCCAGACACTTGAACGCACGAAAAAGTCTTTAGGCGGTTTCATGGACGGTTTTCGTGTTTTGGGAGAAACGGATGACGACGAGTTCCTGACCGTTCCCAAGACCCCCATTCCTACGATAGTAGTCTTAAAAAAGAACGTACGGGTTCTGAAACATTGGCTGAACCACATCGGTACGAATCAACATTTCAAAGATCAGCCACTTTTCTTGTTGGACGATGAGGGTGATGCTTCGAGCCTGAATACGAAGGTAAATCAGTCAGATAAAAGCGCTATCCATCACGCTTTGGAAAGCCTGCGCAAGCAAGCTCCTTCCAGCTTTTATTTGCACGTTACCGCTACCCCGCAATCACTCCTTCTCCAAGCCAAGGATTCCGATTGGCGTCCCTCTTTCGCTCATTATATTGCTCCGGGAACAAGGTATCTGGGAGGAGACTTCTTTTACGGCGAAGGCAGTTCTTGCATACGTCTAACGCCTGATAATGAGAAGGACTCTCTCCTTAAAACAAAAGAGGTTCCTGAAGGCTTCCGCAAAGCTGTGCTGGCTTTCTTGATCGCAGGAGCCCATAGCCTTATCTCCAAGGAACGGAATGTTTGCAGTATGCTCATCCACCCCGGGGTAAAAATCGGAGAGCATGATAAAGCAAAAGAGAAGGTAGAGCAGTTTTTGGAGGAGGTTCGTCACGATGTTCTGAGCAAGGCACAAACCTTTCCGCACGGCTTGCAGGACGCGTGGAATGATCTGCAAAGAACCAAGCCGGGGCTCAGCCCTATAGAGGAAGTGATCGCCTTTCTGAAAAATGGTCTACCACAGATAAATGTTCTAACGCTGAACAAAAACACGCTCGACGGTGTGCGTTACGACACTGGCTTGAATGTTCTCGTTGGAGGAAACAGTCTGGGGCGAGGAGTAACCTTCCCGAGCCTTCATACGGTTTACTACTGCCGTAGCTCCAAGACCCCGCAGGCTGATACCTGTTGGCAGCACGCACGTATTTTTGGCTACGACCGTGATGGCGGTCTCTGCCGCATCTTTACGCCTGAACCTCTGGCAAAGCTGTTCCGTGAGCTCAACGATGCAAACAATGCGCTCTTCGCTATTCTACGAGAGAAAGGACCGGGTGCTGTAAGCGTACTTACTCCTCGTGGTACGAGACCAACGCGCCCGAATGTACTGAAGAGCGATGAACTGGCTATCCTTGCAGGAGGGGTGAATTACTTTCCTTCGCTTCCTCTCTCCACGAACTTGAAGAAGCTCGATGAACTGCTTGGTACCGAAGATGCAGACAGACTCACAAGCATGGATGAAATCATCTCCGTACTTGAACTTATCAGAACGGATAAGAGCGACCCGTGGGAGAGTCACGACTTTCCAAGCTGTATACATGCGCTCAAAGAGTCTTCCCAAAAACCAGAATGTCGAATCGTTGTGAGGACAGATAGGAACATCAGTAAAAACACAGGTACCCTTCTTTCCCCCGACGATCGTGATTTGGGTAAACGTTACAATGATAAACTCGTTTTGACGCTGTACAGAGTACGGGGAGAAATAGAGAAAGGATGGGAGGGCTCGCCGCTTTGGATACCAAACATCAAGTTCGCCGAGGGAGCTTGCTTCTATCTGAGCGCAAAGTAGTACGGTAGAAGAATGGGAGATTTAGGAGGAGTATGTTTCTACATTCTCTGCTGCTATACTTATGTTTGACAAGACGCTCCTTTTCTAATCAGATAGTCCTTAATATGACCGAAACAACGGGGGTACCAAAACGTAAGTACACACGAAACTTTCTTTCAAAGGTGGTGCTGAGAGTTGATTTTTCCGTAAAAATTGAGCTGAACTTTCTTCAAAGTTTCTCCTCTGATATTAGGTCAATCTTTCCGATTCATGAGCAAAAGGAGAACATCATTAAGAGCTTCATGCTCAACGGAAAGACTGGGGAGATACAGCAGGAAAGCGGTAAGGTAATTCTCTGGAATTATTTTGATGAGACAAAATCAAAGAAGCTTGAGGTATCCTCCGACCATGTATTTATTGAATACGAGAAATACAGTGATTCAACTGAATTAGCAGGCGACGTAGAAAAAGTAATTTGTAAGTTTATAGAGTACTCAAAGGTAGAAACAATTGCTCGTCTCGGCTTAAGATATGTAAATGACGTGAGCTATAAGGAATTAGAGGGTAAGGATTGGACCAAGCTATTCCCCAGCTCTCTGCTTGGAGCAATAAATTTTGCCTCAGAGCACTCAAAGAAATACGCAAGAGCCATGGGGCAACTTGTCTTCAAGGAGACGGATGCAGACATCACTTTTAATTTTGGTGTTTGGAACAGTGATTATCCTAATGCCGCCCTACGTCCGAACTTCGTGCTCGATATTGACTGCTACTCCAGATTGCCGTTTGAAGCAAACATTAAACAGCTCGTTGAAACAGTAAAATCCTATAATGGTCATGCGGAAAAACTTTTTGAAGCAAGCGTAACGGATGATTTAAGGGATATGCTAAACACTGATAATCGAGAGTAGCTATGTTAAACTCCTCCTTCAATTTTATTGAACCAGTCGAAATGAATCTCGCCTCGATCTATTGCATCCAAGAATCTTTGAACATCGCTGATCGTAGCTATTGCGTGATCTTTCCAGATAATGAGAGCCATGATCCCTTCAAGAAAAAAGACCAGACAGGGGGTAGCAGCACCGATCTTTTGACGAAAAAGAACACCTTTGGCGGCTTACGATATGTGGGTAAGTAAAATTGAACAAAGATACGTCAAAGCAGTCGCTAACAGGATACATCAGGGAGATATTCTTACCGACTTGAGTTTTTATTTTGCTACGACTGATTATCAGGCTGATCCAACTTCGATTAGATACGCCGTGGTCATGAGTCAAGACTGTGATCTTGAGCAGGACTACTTCTCACGAGAGAAGGCAAAGACCCCTCCTGCGCACTCTTCAAATCAAGCTGCGGCAAAACATGATAAGTACTTGCCAACGGTTTTAGTTTGTCCAGCCTACTCTTTCGAGTCTTTTACGCAAGGGCAACATCTCAACGATTGGCAGATGCGTAAGTTCGTATCAAAAGATGATTTGAGCGACTTAAAGCGAATAAAAAAGAACGATCAGTTCAAGCGGTATCATTACTTTGAAAGTGACGATATATTAAAGGTTCCAGAATTGATTATAGATTTCAAGCATTTTTATACTTTGCCAACTGAGTTAGTGTACCAGCAATTTCTCAAGAATGGTTATATAGCTACAGTGAACGAGCTTTTTAGAGAGTCATTATCACAGAGATTTGCAAGTTATTTATCACGCTTCGGTTTGCCAGAGTTTGGTTCAATGCCAAATCCAGAAGGGATGAGTATTGAGCCACCCGTCGTATCTCAAACTCAGGCTCAGTAGGTAGCTACTTTTCGAAGTAGTAGTCAGGGATCTGATTTTGCCTTAGTCTAATGTTATGAAACGTGTTTTTATCATCCATGGCTGGAGTGGCTTTCCGGGAGAGGGCTGGTTTCCATGGCTACAAAACGAATTGGAATCAAAAGGCATTTGGACGTCGGTTCCTACCATGCCCAATCCTGACGAGCCGACCATCGACGCTTGGAACGATCACTTGGCTAAGGTTGTTGGGGTGCCCGACAGCGAAACCTATTTCGTTGGCCATAGTATCGGCTGCCAAGCTATTTTGCGGTATGTAGAGCGTCGTGGCTCAAAAATTGGAGGAGCAGTCTTTGTCGCTGGATGGTTTCATCTGACCAACGCAGAAACTGATGAGGAGAAGCGGATAGGCAAGCCATGGCTCGAAACTCCGATTGATTTTGAAAAAGTCCGCGCCCTTATTCCGAAAAGTGTGGCAATTTTCTCTGATGATGATCCAGTAGTGCCATTAGAGGTGAACCGATCTATCTTTGAAGACAGCCTTGGGTCTCGGATCATTGTCGAATCTGCCAAGGGACATTTTAGCGGAAGTGACGCTGTGACGATTCTCCCAAGTGCTCTTGATGCAATACGCGGTTTGATGAATTGATAAACCGAATACGCCTCTGTAAATCGAAATACCTATGAAACTATACCGCGGACTCAAGGAGAGAGACCTACAGCTGTATTCACCCGCAGTACAGGAGAAGGTTTGGGATTCTTGGAACAAGCTTCTTCAAAAGCGTGCACGAAGAGACTTCGCCTACCCCTCTGAGTTGGATGCTGAAGTACTGTCTCTCGAAAAGCTGGGACGACTTAGCTATCAGCACTTCTCTGATAATGAGAGCACGGCCAACGCTTATGCAAAGCAAGAAAATGGAGTAGTTATTGAAATCGATGTCCCATTGTCAGACATAAAGAAGCATTTCATGTTGGAGTTTCAGAACTTCTCAAAGAGGAAAAAGAGCTTTGAAATCGTCTATATTGTGAGAGGGGCTGATCTGCACCGTTCTTCAAAGAAGTGGAAAATAAAAACCAAGAAGCCCTAAGACTTTTGACTCGATTGTCACAAGATTGAAAGGCTTGAGTTTGTATCAAACCACAAGCAATGGCTATTGGATTATTTTGAGCAATAACAGAACAAATGGAGATTTTTGAGAGATACTGTTAAGCTGAAAAAGTGTATGGAACACCCTACTGATATACAAAAAATTGATGAACTCCTTTCCCGGAGTATTGCCTCTGTTCTTCCCAGCAAAGAGAAATTGAAAGAGGCTATTCTTAGTGGAAAAAAGCTCCGAATCTACATTGGAGCGGATGCGACGGGTCCGGCTCTTCACATTGGTCATGCTACCAATTATATGGTTTTGGAGCGTTTTCGTAGACTTGGACACAAAGTCATTATTTTGATTGGTGATTTTACCGCCATGATTGGTGATCCGACGGACAAGTTAGCGGCACGACAGCAACTTACTCGTCCCCAAGTCGAACAGAATGTTGCTACATGGCTTGAGCAAATCCGTCCGCTCTTAGGCTTTGACGACAAGGATAACCCTCCGGAAGTTGTCTACAACTCGTTATGGCTTGGTGCACTTAATCTATCAAATGTGTTAGACATAGCCTCCCATTTTACGGTTCAGCAGATGCTTGAACGCGACATGTTCGAGAAGCGCCTAACCGAAAACAAACCCATTTGGCTCCATGAGTTCTTCTACCCCCTCATGCAAGGGTATGACAGTGTCGCACTTGATGTAGACGTTGAATTATGTGGCACCGATCAAACTTTCAATGCGTTAGCGGGGCGCCATCTTCAACGTGACTACCATAAGAAAGAAAAATTTGTCATTACGACGACTCTTCTTGAGAATCCGATTACGAAAGAGAAAATGATGTCAAAAAGCCTTGGTACGGGTGTCTATTTGAATGAGTCTGCCGAAAGCATGACAAATAAGATCTTGCAGCAGGCGGACGAGAACATTATCCAGCTGTTTATCGATTGCACCTACGTACCGATGGAAGAAATCAACCGCATTCAAAAAGATATAGCAGACAGTCCTCAGAATGCGCGCATTTATAAGAAGCGGCTCGCTGAAGAGATCGTACAAATTTATCACTCTCGTTCTTAGGCAGCGAGTGGCTACGTTTGAGAGGACGCGTAAGGAAAATCCTCATCTACGACAATACAATAACTCACCTTTCTTTTTTAGCTGGCTCGATAGTCTGGAATAAAAGAGCACGGTGGCATATTCGCTATAGCGGTGCGAACAACCTCGACGATGTGACCCCAACAAAAATCGAACTGGAAACGGTTCGATTTTTGTTCTAGATCTATCGCTAGATGAATCGTTCATAACCATCACACTTCTTGGATGATCTCAAAGCCGCTGAAACTTCCTGTGAGTGCAAGTCCGATGATTTTTCCGGTACAGAGGTTTTTTGAACGAATTTGCTCGGCAATTTCATTCATGGTGGCTCCAGAGCCGATCGCATCGTCAATGAGGAGAATGTTGTGATAGGTGTTTCGTTCTTCTACAACGAAGGATTTACGGGCATTTTCGAGACGTTCATTCAGTTTTGAAAGGGTTTTTTGTGGCACCATGATGGGCGTGCGAATCTTTGTGATCTTCAACGTTGGCAGGGGAAGATGGAGGAGGCGTTCAAGTTCTCGTATAAGCTGAACCTCTCTTTTTACTGTTGGCGGTATGAATCCCACGGCGTCAATGTGAAACCGTTTGAGCGTATCGGTGAAGCGATCCTCAATATCTTTCACGATACGTTTTATCAGAGCGAGATTTTGACTTTGCTTTGCGTACAGAACAAGTTCGCCGAGTTTTGTTTTTCCAAACCGTTCAACGCTGTAGAAATCAAGGTAGTACACCTGATCGAGTGCAATAGAGGGCAGGGAATGTGAGATTTTATAAAGACCATCAATCAGTCCTTCTTTGTTGTAGGTATCAAACTTCTTAAGGCTGGCGACGTATTCAAAGGACGTCTTCACTGGGTCAAGTTTTCGAGCCGAACACCAGCCGATAAATGCGTGAGTACCTGTCTGTAACATGCCATCCGGAGGAACCTTCAAAAAACGCTCATTGATGACTTGTTCAATCTCGGGATCAAATAGATAATCGATTTGTGTCGGAATCGTTTGGACGAGGCTATAGAAGACCTTTGGAGGGGTCCCTTGTTTCTGTAGAAGGCCTTCACGGACCAGTTTAGATAGCTGTCGAAAAACCGCCGGTGGAGACAATTCCACCTGTTCGATAATCAATTTCGCTGTTACATGTTTTTGCTTTCTGACAAAATCTAGAATTCGCTCCCGAGTGTCTGTACGCATAGTATATAGTATATACATAACTATGTACTATGTCAATAGATGGGGGGAGATTTAGTAGAAACGGTAGGATATTGATAGGACTTACGTGTTTCGCTCCCCCTTCCTTCTCCGTATCAAAAAGTGGTAAATCTTGCCGGAATCTTCTAGTGCCTCTAATCTTCTATTGCCTCTATATGAGCAAAAACCCTGAACCTCCAGAAGAGCTACTGCTTCAGTTTGATAAAGACGAGAATGAGATCGAACCGCGTACGCGGCAATGGATGTGGGATCATCCAGAGTATGAGCCGTACCATGCCGTTGGCACGATCTGGCTTATCAACGGATTAGGTCAAATTTGTTTCTCCAAACGATCAGAGCACTTAAAAGGGAGTCCCGGGAAATGGCAAACGATGTTTGGTGGTAAAGTTCCGGTCGGTTCTACTGGGCGTGAAACGGCCATCCGAGAGTTGGAGGAAGAAGCTGGCATCATTCCTGATCCAGACAAATTGTTCCTCGTTGAGGAAACAAAACGAGCAAATCGGTACATTTATCCGTTTGATGGGAGTGCGAGCGATCTTCATTTCGACGATGGAGAGATTGTGGCAGTTCGTTGGATGACGCTTGATGAATACCATGAGGAAGAAAAAGCGCATCCAGAGCTATGGTGTAATCCGATGAAGCCTCATCAAGAAGTAATGATTCGTGAATGGATCAAAGAGCGCTGCGGAACATTTTGAGAGATAATGATCGTGCGTGCGATTATGACGTAGCCGTCGCTATTTCCCGCTCTTGAAGGTCTGGAATATAGATCGTAGCGTCATTCGGCTATGCAAAAAACAGTTCTCACGTTCTCGAGGAGAGACCTCTGCAAGCGCAGCGGAATTATTCTGAGAATTTGAAGAAATCAACAGAATCTGCTACACCAAAGTAGTTATTTCTCCACATTTCGGGCAAGAAATGTAGCTCTTATAGACACACAGAAGCTCTCGAAGCTCACAGAACGTGAGTTTTTATTGTCTTTTTTTCTATGTTCGCCACCTCTCTTCAACGCTCGCTCTACCAGGGTTTTGCCAAGCCATTCTTTTTTCGTCGAGATCCGGAAGATGTTCATGATCGGATGTGTGCCATTGGTGAGGTGCTAGGAGAGAGTCGCTTGATTGGGAGACCTCTGTTGTGTGCTCTTTTTGCTTACGAACATCCGTCTCTGAAATCGACCGTGGGGGGGATCCGTTTTCCTAATCCGGTTGGATTATCAGCGGGTTTTGATAAAAATGCACGGTTGATACAAGCGATATCAGCCATGGGCTTTGGATTCGAAGAAGTCGGTTCAATCACCGGAGAGCCATGCGAAGGGAACCCAAAGCCCCGTCTTTGGCGCCTGCCAGAAAGCAAAGGATTGGTCGTGTATTACGGATTAAAAAATGATGGATGTCAGAAGATCGCCTCGCGTCTTCGTGAACAGTCGTTTCCGATCCCTATCGGGACAAGTATCGCGAAGACGAATAGCCCGGGCACGGTTTCGCTGGAAACGGGTATCGCCGATTACAAAAAGGCGTTTCAAGAGTTTGTGGATATAGGCGATTATTTTACGATAAATATCAGTTGTCCGAACGCGTTTGGGGGAGAGCCGTTCTCTGATCCGGAACGACTGGATGCATTATTGACGGCTCTTGATTCTGTCCCAACACGTAAACCCATCTTCTTAAAATTAGCGGCGGATCTGACGACGGGAGATTTAGATGTGCTCGTTACAACCGCCGATCGCCATCGGGTTCATGGATTCATTCTGACAAATTTAACGAAGGATCGTACCAATCCAAGGATTCACAAAAATGAGCTGGAACAAGTGGGGAAGGGAGGGATTAGCGGCAAGCCCCTGGTAGGATCTTCTAATGTTCTTGTTTCTCATCTCTATCAAATGGTAGGAAGAAGATATAGCATTATTGGTGTTGGGGGAATTTTTACAGCAGAAGATGCGTACGAGAAAATCAAGCGTGGAGCCTCCCTTGTTCAGTTGATTACGGGCATGATTTACGAAGGTCCCCAGTTGATAGGTGAAATCAATCGGGGCCTCGTGCGTCTTTTAAAGCAGGACGGATTTGAACATATTCAACAAGCCGTGGGAACAGGGAATATCGGTCATGCGTACGACTGAGCTCATCTCTCTTCCTCTCTTTGAGAAGTTTATATGTGGATTTCGCGAATTCAAGATCTGACTTCTACCTGCAGTAGGGGGTTCTTCATTCGTATGTCAGTAGCGACGGACTCAAGGTCAAGTGGTTTTGTCCGTGCCAAGGTGGGGTTCAATGTCTTTTCATACCGAATGTCTTGTAAGGCATAGCGCTCCCCCTCGTGTAGTTGTGAAGCGATTTTTTCCAGATCTTCTTTTGTATGAAGACCTGAGTAGGCGGTCGTGCGAAACTCATGAGGAATAGAGGAATTTTGGATGAGATCAAACGTTTCCCGGCAGTTGTCGATCACGCTTTTTTGTTCGATCCCAATGACTTCTGAGTAACGGCCCCAGGTATGTTTGAGATCCATGGCAAAGAAATCCACTAACCGTTCTCTGATAAGTCTTTCGATCACGCGCGGACTTAGTCCGTTCGTATCGAGTTTTACGAGCAGACCAAGCCTTTTTATCTTTTTTATAAAGTTCGGAAGATCGGCATGCACCGTAGGCTCGCCTCCGGTAATACAGATACCCTCGACAATATGCTTCCGTCGGTATAATTGCTCGAGAATATTTTCTTCTTTGAGTGTGTTGCCTGGGTTCGTTATTTGGACCGGGATGAGTTCTGGATTGTGACAGTACAGGCAACGAAACGGACAGCCTTGAGTAAAAATGATGGAGGAGATCACGCCTGGATAATCGAGCAAGCTAAGTGGTTGAAAACCGGAAATGATCATACAGACTGGTGAGCCAATTCTCCTTCTTTGTGGGCGTGAGTGATTGCTTGTGTTTCTGTGACATACTCTTTCCGTTCTTTGTATTCGCTCTTCTTACCTTTGTTCCATTGATCCACCGGACGGAAGTAGCCCACGATTCTTGACCAGATTTCACACGTCGATTCGCATGTTGGACAGATCTGCATCTCCCCGGTGAGATAGCCATGCTTCGGACAGATGCTGAAGGTTGGGGTAATCGTAAAATAGGGCAGATGATAAGATTCTGCCACTTTCTTCACAAATGCTGCACAGGTTTTCCAATCACGCACGCGTTCCCCTAAAAAGAGATGGAGCACGGTTCCGCCTGTGTATTTGGTTTGTAGAGCATCCTGATGATCGAGAGCGGAGAGAGGGTCGTCTGTATATCCGACGGGAAGATGCGTCGAGTTGGTGTAATACGGCGCATCTGCCGTGCCTGCTTGAATGATGCCGGGATAGCGCGCCTGATCTTCTTTCGCGAAGCGGTACGTTACGCCTTCGGCGGGAGTTGCTTCGAGATTGTAGAGGGTCCCGGTCTCATCTTGGTAAGCAATCAGACGGTCGCGCATGAAGTCGAGGATTTCGTGGGTGAATGTTTTTCCTTCTTCAGAACCGAGGTTAACGCCAAGTAGATTCAGACAGGCTTCGTTCATGCCATTCAATCCGATCGTCGAAAAATGGTTTCGTAAAGAGGGAAGGTAGCGTTTTGTATAAGGGAGAAGGCCTCGATCGATATTGTCTTGGACCACCTTTCGTTTAATCTCAAGCGAGGTTTTGGCCGTATCCATGAGGCGGCCAAGCCGTTCGAAGAAGTTTTCTTTTGTTTTGGCGAGGTAGGCGACGCGCGGGAGGTTGATTGTAACGACTCCAACGCTCCCTGTCATTTCAGCCGAGCCAAATAAGCCTCCCCCGCGAGCGCGCAGCACACGCAAATCGAGTTGTAATCGGCAGCACATGCTACGAACATCACTTGGATTTAAAGATGAGTTCACAAAATTCTGGAAATACGGAATACCGTATTTTGACGTCATCTCAAACAACAGTTTCGCATTTTCGGTATCCCACTTGAAATCTTTCGTAATGTTGTAGGTTGGAATCGGGAAGGTGAAAACGCGTCCCTTGCGGTCGCCTTTCGTCATGATCTCGATAAAAGCTTTATTGATCAGATCCATTTCTGGTTGGCAGTCAGCATACGTAAATGATTCTTCTTCCCCAGCAATAACCGGATGTTTTTCTTTTAAGTCGTCGGGAGCGATCCAATCAAGGGTAATGTTGGTAAAGGGCGTTTGCATCCCCCAACGGGAAGGAACATTCAAATTGAAAATAAATTGCTGAACCCCTTGATAAATCTGTTCATAAGAGAGTTTGTCACGTTTAACATAAGGGGCAAGCATGGTGTCGAACGAGGAGAAGGCTTGCGCGCCCGCCCATTCATTTTGAAGTGTTCCAAGGAAGTTTACCATCTGCCCAAGGGCGGTTTCGAAATGCTTGGGAGGATCAGACTCGACTTTGCCCGCAACGCCATTAAAGCCTTCCTCTAACAATTGTCGCAAACTCCAGCCTGCACAATATCCGGAAAACATGCCGAGGTCATGGAGGTGGAAATCTCCCTCTGTATGCGCCTCCCGCACTTCCTTTGGATACACATAATTCAACCAGTAGTTCGCCGTAATCTTGCCGGAGGTATTCAAAATCATGCCGCCGAGAGAATAGCCCTGATTGGCGTTTTCGTTGACACGCCAGTCAGATTGACTCAGATACTCACTGATCGTTTTATCCACGTCGACGACGACCTTCGTCGTTTCTCGTGCCTGCATACGTTTTTCGCGGTAGACGATATAGCTTTTGGCTGTTTTGAAGTACCCAGACGTCATGAGCGTAAACTCAACGATATCTTGGATTTCCTCGACCGAAAATTCTGGATGTGTTTTGGCTTGTTTTGTGATGAAAAGAAGAATAGTTTCTGTCAGGCGACGGACTTCTGGAAGTCCCAGTTCTTCTGTCGTTTCTGCCGCCAACCGGATCGCGTTATAAATACGCTCCTTATCGAAAGGTGCCTTTTGGCCATTACGCTTCAAAACAGCGGGGAGAGTCATCGTGGATGTGGTCATAGAGAAGAAAAAATAGACAACATAAAAACTCACAATCTGTGAGCTTCGAGAGCTTCTGTAGTCGTTGAACGAAGAAGGTTATTTGGATTCCTTCTGTGAATCCCAGCTGACGCGGTTGGGGCAGCGTTTAATCAAACAGAGAAGTTCGTTGAACTGGCTGGCTTGAATCACATTTATTTCGTGGCACTGTTTGCATTTGATTTCAATGGCGCCTTCGACGAGGAGTCCTTTGAAAAACAGCTTATGGCACGATTGGCAACGATATTCGGTGACACAATTTGGCATAGGCTGCGTCCTCAAGATAGCGCCGAAAAAGACTTCGGTAAAGGGATGAAAAGTAAGCCATCTTTTTTGGTTATCCACAATATGTTGTGGTCAAAAGATAAATGAGACACAAGATGTAGATTATCTAGGATCTTGACATATACCCCCCAGGGGGTATAATAGCCTCCTATGCACTAAGACAATCACAAACTCATTCGTCGCTTGAAAGTGATTGAAGGACAGATTCGTGGCCTCATTGCTAATCCTGAAAAGGTGATTCGAGAATATTGATCTGAGATGATTCATCTCTCTTTAGCCACTTGCGTACATAATCGTCTGATGAAAATTGTTGATGCAAAATTAAAAATTCTATTAGGACTT
>CAYHTN010000013.1:0-21235 GCA_964359565.1 uncultured Gammaproteobacteria bacterium | reverse complement strand
CTTCGACATTTCTCCAAAAATAGGAGCCGCCGATGACTCGGCGAATTGGACGGTTCTTGGTCTATCTACCTTTACGATCATGGCAAACTTGGGATGATCCGCAGGCGCATACCCCGCAAATGAACCGATCGTAATCGAATTATCAAGGTAACCCTTCCCATTCGGCTTAGGCACCTGAGCGGTACCGGTTTTGCCGGCCACATAGTAGCCATCGACACCAGCACGTTTTCCATGACCATTTTCGACCACATCAACTAACATCCCCGTAACAAGACGCGAAGTACGACTACTGATGACTTCACGAACCACTTGCGGTTTGGTTGCGACTTTGGTTCCATCGGGGCGAATAATTTCTTGAATGATATAGGGTTTCATGAACTTTCCGCCGTTTCCGATGGTGGCGTAGGCGGATACCATCTGAAGAGGGGTTACACTGAGTCCTTGGCCATACGAACCAGTGGCTCCAAATACCTTTCCCTTACGAGATAGCTGCGAGATATCCCCTCTCACTTCTTTATTAAGCTCAACACCGGTTGGCTCGCCAAAGCCAAAACGAACCACAAAATCTTCAAAAAGCTGTTGACCTAAGAGTCGCTGGATATGAATCGTTCCAGTATTCAATGACTTGGTAAGAACCTGAGTCATGGTTTGGGTCCCATGGGCCTTAAGGTCGGAGTTACGAATCGGGAATCCATCGATGAGCTCAAGACCCGTATCGACGTAAGTACTCATCGGATTGATCTTGCCGGTCTCGATACCCGCAGAAACAGTCACGGCTTTAAAAACTGATCCAGGTTCGTATTGATAAAAGATGGCGGGGTTATTTAACACCCCCAAAGAAGGGATATCTCGTACACGGGCAGGATCAAAATCTGGGAAGGCACACATACCAAGAATGGCTCCCGTATCTGGATCCATGATGACAATCGTCGTACTTTCGGCATCAAAACGACGGACCGCTTCGGCCGCTTTTTCACAGGCCATGCGTTGGATACTGCGATCGATCGTAAGCACGATATCCGCGCCATTCTTTGCCTCTTTTAAATCAATCGTGCCAACGGTGAGACGACGACCAGCCGCATCCCGTTCAGTCACAAGCGACCCATATTCCCCCGCTAAGAGAGATTGATGATAGCCTTCAATCCCGTAATACCCAACGCGATGATTTTCGTCATCGAGGGTGACATAGCCCCAGAGCTGCCCGCCTAAACCCGTTTCGGGATAAAACCGTGCCGGTCCTTTGGTAATCCCAATCGTACGCCAGCCTTTGCCGCGAATCGCTTCGATTTTCTCATACGGCACATCTTTTGAAAGCGGCGCGTAGGCGCTGGAGGTCGAAGAGATTTTCTTCAACACATCTTCTTTGGGAAGGCCTAAAAGGCTCGAGAGCTCCGTCGCGAGTGGCTCGCGCTCCCCGTCTTTCAGATCGCGTGGAACAGCATAGACTTCCCACGCATCTCGATCCTTCGCGACGGGATACAGCTGCCCATCGTAGAGATCACGGACGTAGATCGTTCCCCGACGCGGAACAAGAGACGCCGAAACTTCGTGTTGGTCCCAAGCGAGGAGACGCCAGGTTTTATATTCGAGCACTTGCAATTGAAAATAGCGCCCGATTAACACCAATCCTGCGATCCCAAAAACCACTAAGACAAAAACCAGACGAGCAGGTGTCAGTGTTTCAAACGAAGAACGTGCAGGGCGTCGTGCCGCGTAGGCCATGACGAGTAGAATACCGAATTTTTACGAGGAGTTCCAATAACGCCTGCCTTGTAATTTCTTGGGAAGGAAGGAACCGATCTCTTTTCCGACCGTCGTCCCGGGTAAATCGTAGCCTTTGCCATATCCTTGCTCCTTCATGAGCGCTGTTACGGGATTCCGAAGAAAAAGAGGGACGTCTTCTTGTGCCCCTTCTCGCGCATCTTGTTGAGCCGCGACGTAGGCATCGTTCACTGCTCGAGATTTAGGTGCCTCCGCAAGATAAATCGTTGCCTGTGCCAGATGCAAGGCGCATTCAGGCATCCCTAATAACTGACAGGCGCTCGCCGCTGCCGTTGATTGGATCAGGGCCTGAGGATCGGCAAGACCGATGTCTTCGGAAGCCATGCGCACAAGACGTCGCGCGACGTAGAGAGGCTCCTCCCCCGCTTCGAGCATGCGGGCGAGCCAATAGAGCGCTGCATTCACGTCTGAACCACGGACTGATTTATGAAGCGCAGAGATAATATTGTAGTGCGCATCGCCATTCTTATCGTAGATAAAGGAAGTGCGTTGCATCACGGCCTGTAATCCCTCCAATTTGATCTTAAGTGTCTTTGTTTTACTACTTGGGACGCTATAATTAATGGCCAACTCCAACAGATTCAATGCCATACGGGCGTCTCCATCCGCAACTCGTAACAAGGCCGCCTCCGTCTCTGGCTCAAGACTAATAATCCGATCAACGCGTCTTCCCTCGGTCGTCAACGCGCGAGCAAAAATCGCTCGCATCGCTTCTTCTGAGAGCTTTTCAAATAGAAAGACCTTGCAACGCGACAAGAGCGCGCTATTAAGCTCAATACTTGGGTTTTCTGTGGTCGCTCCAATCAAGGTGAGGACACCACTCTCAACCGCCGGCAAAAGGACATCTTGTTGCGCCTTACTAAAACGATGAATCTCGTCTACAAAGAGAATCGTGCGCTGATGATACTGATTCTGTTTGAGACGAGCTTGTTCGATCACCTGACGGATATCACCGACTCCGGCGGTGACCGCAGAAAGTTCCATGAACTGCGCTTTTGTTTCTTGCGCGAGTAATTTTGCGACCGTGGTCTTCCCTGTTCCCGGTGGTCCCCAAAAGATACAAGAAGGGACCGCGTCGAGCTGAAAAAGAACACGCAGTGGCTGACCCGGACCAAAAAGCGCTTCTTGACCACGAAGATCTTCTGCTACCTTAGGCCGCAGTCGTTCAGGCAAAGGAGCGTTCCTCTCTCGAAACGCTTCCCCTTGTTTAGAGAAAAGATCTTCGGACATAAAATGCTTTAGTGAGCGGGAACCATGGTTGGATCAAGGCGCAACAAAAGCACTTCTATCTCTTGAAGCCGGATCGGCATCTGAGCCGGGTCACGCGTCTCTAGATTCACCCGGAGCAAAGGCTCAGTGTTGGAAGGACGAATGCTACACCACCAATCTTCATTTGAACCATTCCAGTGATCAATACGAATTCCATCTATCGTTGTCAGAGATGCTTGAGGATTCTTTGACCATTCTTCGCGGACAGTGGTAACAGTTTCCAGAGGATTCTGGACGTGATAATTATGTTCACCGGAGTGACCATACTTTTTCAAATCCAGCCACAATGCAGACAGCGGTTTTTGTTCACGAGCAAGGAGCTGGAGGATGAGAAGCAGGACGTAATCCCCTGACTCACAATTACCGAAATCCGAAAAATAAAAATGCATCGAAAGCTCCCCTGCAAATCCCGCACCAGTTTCTCGCATCCGTCGTTTAATCGAGGCGGTCCCAATTTTAAACATCTCGGCACTACCCCCATTTTTCAGAATGGATTCTGCCACCATGCGTGAAGAACGAAGATCATAAATCATCTTAAGCTTTGGATGAATACGCATGACTTCACGGGCTAATAACGCCATCAAGAGATCTCCCGGAATTTGTTCACCACGCTCATCAACGACACCGATCCGATCAGCATCACCATCAAAGGCAAAGCCACAAAGCGCACCAGTTTTTTTGACGCGCTCTTTAAGCGCGTGAAGCGTTTCCCCTTTCAAGGGGTTGGCTTCATGATTTGGGAAACGGCCATCGAGTTCCCAGTACAAGGGATCGATACGAAGCTCTGGCAGACGCGTTGTGATCTCCGGAAGGAGAAATCCTTCCATCCCATTTCCGGCATCAACGACGATCGTGGAAGAAGGCGGAAGATCGCCTAGATCGGTCAGAGAAAAGACATAGTCGAGATAGCGTTTTAAGACATCGGGATCTTGCCGCTCTTCGCCTCTGACCAATGCGTCAGAAAATTGCTCATCGGAGGTCGCTTTGTCTCTTACCCGTTCAAGACCCGACCCCAATCCCATCTGAAGACGGTCAGGGCCCACGATCTTGATCCCATTGTACTCCGACGGGTTGTGGGAGGCGGTAATCATGAGACCTAGGTCATACCCTCTTCCTTCTTCTCCCATCGCAAAATTGAACATCGGGGTCGAACAAAGGCCAATGCGGGTCACAGAGACACCTGAAGCCCGGAATCCTTGGATCACGGCTGTCTCTATCGGATCTGAGGTCTCGCGCATGTCTCGTCCAATCAAAACCCGCTTCAGGGGGTGAAGGGAGACAAGGACACGGGCAATGCGTTCGCCATCTTCAGGAACAAAGTCCTTGGGACAGAGCGCTCGGATATCATTCGATTTGAAAATAGAGCCATTCATAGCGAAAAAACAAAGATCAAACGGTCTTCTCAGAATGCGAGCTCGTGACTAAAAAGTCAACGCCGCTTTCTCTTTACCCTGAGGACAAAATACGCTACGCTCTTGTCATCGCTAATCCTTCCTTTTTCCTATGACTATTCTTTGGATTCTCCTCGCAATTGTGGTCGTGGTTGGTCTCTGGCTTATCTCTACCTATAATGGTCTCATTCAGCTTCGCAACCAAACCGATGAAGCCTGGTCTGATATCGATGTTCAGCTGAAGCGTCGTTACGATCTGATTCCAAACTTGGTCAACACCATCAAAGGATATACGACTCATGAGTCTGGCGTATTCCAACAGGTCAGCGAAGCGCGAAGCGCCGCCTTAAATGCGAAGTCACTTCCGGACAAAGCTGCGGCCGAGAACATGCTTTCAAGCACGTTAAAATCCCTCTTCGCCGTTTCAGAAGCCTACCCCGAGCTAAAAGCAAATGAGAACTTCTTGAAGCTTCAAGACGAACTCTCAGATACCGAAAATAAAATCCAAGCCTCTCGGCGCTTCTACAACGGCAACGTTCGCGACCTGAACACCAAAATCCAAGTCTTTCCAACCAATATCATCGCGGGCATGCTTGGCTTCACCAAACGAGAATTCTTTGAAATTTCGAATGCGAGTGAACGTGAAAACGTCGACGTTAAATTCTAATCACCTCTTCCACACGGGTGACCTGAGACCGCCTGCTGACGGTCTCCTCTGATTTCTTCTGGTCCTATGTATAACCACATCCAAAAGAACCGCCAAAGAAGCCTCATCTTGATCGCCGTCTTCACGGGTCTTCTCGCGGCGGCAGGCTATATCTACGGAGAGCTTACGCAAACAGGGTATGCCGGTCTTGGGTTTGCCTTGGTCGTATCCGTCGGCATGACACTCATCTCTTGGTTTGCAGGAGATAAGATCGTCTTGGCAACAAGCGGTGCCAAAGAAATCACGACACGAGAACAGCTCCCCTACCTCTGGAACATCGTCGAAAATTTGTGCATTACCGCTGGCCTGCCTCGACCACGGATCTATGTGATTCAAGATCAAGCCATGAACGCATTTGCTACCGGCCGAGATCCAAAGCACGGCTCAGTTGCGGTAACCACGGGCTTGATCGAAGCGTTAGAAAATGAAGAACTCGAGGGCGTGATGGCACATGAACTCTCTCATATTAAAAATGAAGATATTAAAGTCATGATGCTCGCCGCGGTCCTTGTGGGAGCGATTACCATCTTAGGTGATAGCTTCTTACGCGGAATGTTCTTCTCGCATCGAGATCGAGACGAGAATTCAGGTTCGCGCAACGGAGTCTTCTTAATTATTGGCTTGGCATTTCTGATTCTTTCTCCCCTGATTGGTCAGCTTATTAAGCTCGCTATTTCTCGACGCCGTGAATACTTAGCGGATGCCTCAGGCGCCTTACTCACCCGCTATCCCGAAGGCCTGGCGCGTGCGCTTGAAAAGATCTCGACCCAAAGCCCTCCTGTCGCTCGTGCGAGCACCGCGACCGCACACCTCTGGATCTCTAATCCATTCGGTGAAAAGAAAAGTTTCTTACAGGGCATTCAAAGCCTCTTCTCTACCCATCCTCCCATCGGTGACCGCGTCCAAAAACTGCGCGGCATGACCGACGGACGCTAGCCTCCCATTTTTCTCCCTATGTTTGAACCAGACCTCCTCGCTCGCTTTACCAACCATCTCAAAGAAGCGCTTCAAAAAGCGCTCGCTTTTGCGCTTCAACACGGTCGAGACACGATCGAAGCCGGAGACCTCCTTGTTGCCCTCCTAAAAGAAAAAGGAAGCATTGGCAGTGAATTGCTACAAAAAGCCGGCGCTTCCATTGAAGTCGCAGAACAAACATTCTCTCTTTCACAACCAACACGGCCACAAGGCGCAACGATCGTTCCAGATCTCGCCATCCCCGTAAAACAAGTCCTTGAAAAGTGTGTTTTGATTGCTCATACCCATGAACATAAGTACATCGGTACAGAGCATCTGTTAGCAGCCCTCCTTGATGCTCGCCTCCCTCCCTTGCAACACTTTTTTGAGAATCAAGGGGTACAGACGGACCTTCTGCACGAACAGATTACGTCTATTTTGAAATCCACTTCGAAATTTCCCGATCTCACCAAACGCATGATCGAGGGTCCCACCGAAGAAGGAGAAGAGCCGAGCGAAGAATCAGTTGCTCCTGAAACGAACCCTCACGCTCGAACGCGCGGCGAAAAGCGTCCAAAAGCACTCGAAGTCTTTGCCCGAGATCTCACGAGTCCCGAGATCGTCAGCAAACTCGATCCGGTCATTGGTCGCGATCCTGAGATTGAGCGTGTCACAGAAATTCTGTGTCGCCGTACCAAGAACAATCCGATCCTCTTGGGAGAACCAGGTGTCGGAAAAACCGCGATCGTCGAAGGCTTGGCTCAACAACTCGCGAACGGCACCATTCCGGATGCGCTTCAGGGCAAGCGCCTCCTCGCGATCGATCTTGCGCTTTTGGTCGCCGGCACCATGTATCGTGGCGAGTTTGAAGCTCGTCTCAAGCAAGTGGTCGATGAAGCAAAAGCGGATAAGAACGTCATTCTCTTTATTGATGAAATCCATAATCTGGTAGGAGCAGGTTCGACTTCAGGCTCCTTAGATGCGGCAAACATTTTGAAACCAGCCCTGGCTCGTGGCGAAATTCGCTGTATCGGTGCGACCACCTGGGCCGAATACAAAAAGTTCATCGAACCAGATGCCGCCCTTGAACGTCGCTATCAACCCGTCAGCGTGAGCGAGCCAAGTCCTGAAGCGACCCGATTAATTCTCCAAGGTCTTAAAAAGACTTATGAAGATCACCATGGGGTTCGCTATCAACCCGAAGCACTTGAAAGCGCCGTTTTTTTAGCCGAACGTTATTTGACTGACCGCTTTTTTCCAGACAAGGCCATCGACCTCATGGATGAAGCAGCCGCTCATACGGTTGCCGGCAAACGACGTGGGCAGCCAACCCCTCTTCGGCAGATCGAACAAGCGTTAAAAGATCTGACTGAGGCTAAGGCGGACGCCGTCTCTCGTGGCGATCTTCAAACGGCGTCGTCTTACCTCGATGAAGAAAAACGCTTAAGACAAGAAAAGAAGCGTTTAAGCAAACAAACCGTCACCCCAAAAGATCGGGCCGTGATCAAGATGGAAGATATTGCAGGCGTCGTTGCGCGCCTTTCGCGCGTCCCCCTCGAAACCATTCTTGCGACCGAACACGAGCGGCTTGCCTCGCTTGAATCACGTCTGAACAAAGAGTTATTTGGGCAAACAGACGCAATTCGTACTGTTGGTGAAGCGATTCGCCGAGCGCGCCTTGGCCTTTCTGATCCGAAGAGACCAAAAGCAAGCTTTTTATTCGTTGGCCCTTCGGGTGTCGGCAAGACCGAGATGGCACGTCTCCTCGCCAAAGAACTCTTTGGTCAAGAAGATGCGCTCATCAAGATCGATATGTCTGAGTTTTCAGAGAGCCATACGGTCTCGAAGCTCATCGGCTCCCCTGCCGGGTATATTGGTTATCGCGAAAGCAATCGATTCACCGATGTTGTACGCCGCCGACCGCACTCCGTCTTGCTCTTCGATGAATTCGAAAAAGCGCACGCCGATGTTCAACATCTCCTCTTGCAGATCTTAGAAGATGGAAAAATCACCGATTCGACGGGAAAAGCCGTCTCTCTGCGTCAAAGCTATGTTGTCCTCACATCGAATGTTGGAGCTGAATACGTTCAACGTCGCTCACTCGGCTTCCAGAGTGGTGATGAACGAGGAAACTTCGATCAGCTCGTGAGACAGCAGCTCAAAGAACGTTTCCGCCCAGAGCTTTTGAATCGATTGGATCATATCGCCGTCTTCCAACCCCTTGGACAGAACATTCTCAAAACGATCTTAAAGAAAGAACTTGAGCACGTCTTCAAGCGCTTAGAACATCATCAATCCACCAAATACGCGGTTACTCAAGAGGTGATCGAGTGGCTCGCCAAACGTGGTGCCGATAGCGAAGAAGGCGCTCGTGCCGCGAGACGTCTGATCGAAAAAGAGGTCATCTCACTTCTGACCCAAGAACTCATCAAAAAACCACAGAAACGAACTTGGAAACTACAGTTACGAAAAGACAAATTACAAGTGAGCTAGGATCCCATCCCTCCGACCGACATCGGAGGGATCTTTATATCCGCTTCTCCTCTATCCTCGAATAGCGTAAAATGTTGCCATGCCTCTAGATGCGGCACCAGGCCCGTCGCGCTCCTTTTCTCCAAAAACGGAACAAGGAGATTTTGTGCATGTAAAAAAGGGGGACCAAAAAATCGAAGGAACGATTATCTCCAAAAGCGATTCAGAAATCGTGGTAAGTGAACGCGGTAAAAATGGGGCGCCTAAGCTTCATGTGATTAATACCAAGGCCGAAGGAGTCACGGTTGCCCCTACCAAAACAAAACAAATCACCCATCGTAACGATACGAGCCAGTTTGTCGACCCGTTTCGTCAACGCACCTTAGTCGATAACTCTGAACGTGCCGCTCATCGCAATCAAATTGATTTTAGCGTGCAAGGATACGATGTAAAAAAAGACGAAGTCTATATTGAAGGCAGTTTGAACGGAGGGTCTCCGTTTGGAAAATGGGTTCCGGCTAAAGCATTCATGCCACTCGTAGATGGGCAAGAGCGCATGAAGATCGGAAGTATTGACGATGTCGTTCGTCAGTTTGCACAGACGATCGGACAAGAAGGAGGGCTAAACGCACCTGCGCCCAAAGAAGAGAAGGAAGAAAAAACCACTGAGCCAGAAGCGAAAACAGAAAATCCAATTCCAGAAGCTTCAGGGGTGAGAGCAGGAGCGGCTGAATATTCTGATTCTGAAGCCTCTGAAGAGGCTCACGTGGAAAGCCTAGCTGCACAACTCAAATGGAATACCCCTCAACCTCTCGCAGACACGGGTTCACCGATAAAAACGACTCCTCAAAAAAAGAATTCCGCCCGTCCGGATCTAAAAGATACGAATGAGTATGTGGAAGATCGATTAGAAACCCTTCGAGGGGAAAAGGCGATGGGAGCGACAGAACGAGCTACGGAAAGCGCTCAAGCAGCTCGATCTAGTGTCGTTTTAAGCGATGTAGCGTTTACAAGCGGCGCGGCTGTTCCCGCTCTTGTTTTAGCCTACGCTACCCCTCAAAGTGGGCAGTTCGTAAATGCGGGAACTCCGGCTTGGAATCAGGCCATGGCTCAGTTTCAAACATTAACGGGTGAACTCACTACTCGTCTCAGCGAACGTCGGGCGCAATACGAGGCTCTGTCCATGGCCGGCGGCGGAGAAAGTCTCCTCGCACAAAGTCGAGAGCGTATCAATACGCTAGAGCAAACAAGTGCGCAGTTGGATCAAACCATGGTTTCGGCGCAAGCACGAAGATCAGCGATAGAACTAGGACGATTTCAAGGATCAACGGCGAAAAGCACCGGCAGTGGAGATCCACTTGCGAATGCAAGAGGTATTCAAAGTACGCTTGATACGCTCCGTGCACAAAGCGGGGGTGGGGCCCGAACTTCAGGAGGAGAAACAAGTATTTCTGTCGCCCTCCCCGGAACCACGAGTCTTGAAGTCATACAGCAGCAAACAACGGCAGATCTTGGCGTAGGTCTTCTCAGCGCAATCGAACAAGAGCTCAGTTTTGAACAAGAGATTCAGGCGAATCTCGCAGATCGTCTTCGGGTCTTGCAAGCTGAAGTAACAGATTTGCGCGCGCAGGCAAAGCAAGCCATCCGTGAGGGGCAAGAGGTCAGAGCAGACATTGCGGATCAGTTGTCACAAACCGAATCCCTGTTGGATACCCTCAAACAGGCCCAGAAGGCACAAGCGGAACGAGTGGGGCAAGCGACCCAAGCGCTAACGCAAGCGCAACAGGCTCTCAAACAGATTGTTCCAGCAGATGGTCGTGATCGCACGGTCAACCAGGGATTCCAAGGGGGTCTTCGAAATCTGGAAGGTGGAGGCGGCGCTTCAAATAATACCGCCGCAGTCCCGACGACCGCTCCACAAACGCGCCCGAAAAATGCCGTCTCCCCTCTTCCCGTTCCGAAACTTACAGGCGGAGGGGCGCTCTCGCCACGAGGGACCACCAACAAGACGTCAACGACTCCGTCAGGACGACCTCAAGGAGGCTCCGCTCCTCTACGCCCCTTAAGCAACCTTCCATTTGGCGGAGCGGCGAGTGAAGTTGCTATGCTTGAACGTGATCGTCAACGAGACGATCGCCAAGCGAGGTTCGGCGAGAACCGAAATCGGGCCGTGACTGACCTTCCTCAAAAACGCTGGGATGCGGATGAGGGAGATACAGACGAAGAGGGAGATGACGATGATGGAGACTATGTCGATACTGACGACTCCACCCAAGAAGCGACGGACGACGCGAATCAATATCTTGATCAATTCCAAAGCGGGGGTGGAGATGATGGTGAATCGATTGGGAGAAGCGACGAGGGAGGGAATGCCTTCGCAGACTCAAATTCATTCACAAAACGGTATCTTGGCGGCGCTGTTGCTGGAGAGACCCCACCATCGGGAGTCCAAGCGGGTGTCCTTGGAGATATCGAGAACTTTAAAATGATGGCGGCCGGTCGAGCCCAAATGGCGAAAAGCCAAGCTCTCCGTGCCCGGAGTAGCGCTTCGGCGGCAAAAATTGCAAATGCCAAAAAGAAGCGTATGGAAGCACTCGAGCAAGAAATAGCCACAAAAGCCGAAGATATTATCGAATTAGGAGCGTTCGAAGCGATCGTGCCTGTCTTAAAATATATTGGAAGAGTTTTTATCTCGGCTGCGAACCGAAATGCGGGTTTTATGTCGATGAAGATTTTGCCGGGCTACCGTCCTTCGCTTCCCGAAGGAGTAGAGCCCGATCAGCTGGAAAAGCAGTGGGATATTTTGCTTGCGTTCGAAATTTTTATTATTCTTTTTGGGGCATTCGCCTCCTTCATGATGAGCCTTGGTATTGCTGTCGCCTTGTTCTTTTATCTCTTTGGTCCAGTCCTGGGAGTTATCTCGATCTTCTGCACCTACTTTGACGGGGCGTGTCGCGCGGTGACTCAGGCTGTTGCCGGTTAACTATGGTATAATAGCTCTACTCTTCCTATGGACCTTCGTTGGAAAAAACTCGCTCTTTTACTCGGGTTGATCGCGATCACTGGGCTCCTTGGTTATGGAATTTATCGCCTCTTTTTTGCGACACGCTCCGAACCAACCACCGAAAATCCACCTGATTCGGCTATCAATGGATTGCCCAACGCCGGAAATGCCACCAGTACTGGCTCCGTCACCTTGCCGCCGGGATCACTGAATCCCGCGGGAGGACGAGCAGGTGACAATACCCTGTTTGTACGTGAGCCTCTGAATCCGCTTGTGGAAACACTTCCTCGTGCGCAAATCATTCGAAATACATTGACCACCCAAATTTCTGGCGGTGGAGGCGGGATCAGCGGCGCTGTTCGTTCGTATAGCCCTCTCGACGGCAAGTTTTACAAAACATTTGAAGACGGTTCAACCTTTCCCCTTTCGGATAAGGTTTTTTACTCCGTTGATACCGTCACCTGGGCAAATAAAAACGATAAAGCTGTCTTAACTTTTCCGGATGGCTCTAAGGTGCTTTACAACTTTGTTGAAGACAAGCAAATCACGTTGCCCAAATATTGGGATGAATTTTCTTTTTCCCCTGATGATAATCAGCTTGTGACAAAAAGCGTTGGCAATGACCCATCCAATCGCTTCTTGATTGTTGCCGATCCCGAAGCAGGAGAGCAAAAAATCATTGAAGATCTCGGAGAGAACCAGGATAAAGTTCATGTCGCCTGGTCACCGAATAACCAAACCATTGCCTACGCGTTTACAGGTGATCCTATTGGACAAAATGAACAAGCGATCGTACTCGTCGGGCAAAATCGTGAAAACTTTAAGAATCTCATTGTCGATGGTCGCGGATTCACCCCGATCTGGTCCCCGTCTGGGAATGCAGTCGTCTATAGCGTCTGGAATACAGAGACAGGGTATCGTCCCACGCTTTGGTTTAGCGGTGCCAATGGCGAAAATATCAACGCAGGACGGTTAGATCTCCGATTACAAACCTGGGCCGATAAATGCGCGTGGCAATCGGAGACGACTGTGATTTGTGCGGTTCCTCTAGATCTTCCTGAAGGATCTGGACTTCAGCGCGATACCTATGACGTTGGTCCAGATATCATTTATCGAATCGACTTGCGTACGGGCCAAAAAACGAGTTTAGGATCTCCTGGTCAAGAAGAAGGAGTTTCAGTAAGAGCCATGACTGCCGTTTCGGACTCAAAAGTCTTCTTTACCGACAAAAGAACCGGGAAGCTTTTTTCATTTGACACTCGGTAAAAGTATGATCTTCCTCCGCTTTTCTTCTTTCTTTCAGCTCGCTCTCATAAGCATTGGACTCTTTGCTTTTTCCATCCCCCACGCCCACGCCCTCTGTTGCGCCTGTATTCCTCCAGCAGGAGGATCTCTCCCACAATGCTCCTTCAAAGAACTCCCAAGTGCGGAAGCCTGCGCTCGCGCAGCCCCTCCCTATGCCTTTGCAGGTCCTTGTTTTCCGGTACAAGCAAGCGGAGGAGCAGCGGGATGTCCTGAAGCACCAGGATTTTTTGACAGAGCATTCAGAAGCGAGGGTCAGATCGATCCAGATGGATGGGCTCAGGCAAACTGTCGCGAATGGGGAATCACTCAACGAACCACGACAGGACCGGACGGACAGAGACGGGTGGTGACGCGAAGAGGTCAAGATGATGTGGAGGGAACGACAAGCTTTGGAGATAGTGGGCTAGATCGTGTTCCTTCGTCTTCCCAACCTGTATTGGAAGGCCAGGCATCGTTTCGTTCCCTCAAACCCGTTCTCAGCGTTCCTATTCCCGGCGTCTCTTTCAGTGATGCGACTCTAAGCAATGGAGAAGTCACGGTCCCCTTTCTCGCGCAATACATCTTAGGCATTTATCGCTTTGCGATTGGTGCTGCGGCAATTTTAGCTTCGATCATGGTCGTCTATGGTGGGTTTCGCTATCTTCTTGGCTCAACCATGGGAGATGTGAAGGAAGGGAAAGAAGTCATCCAGAATGCGGTGATTGGATTGATTGTTTTGCTCTGTAGTTACGTCATTCTGCAATCAATTAATCCAGATCTGGTAACACTTAGGGCGTTGAGGTTAAGCTATTTTGAACGTGCGGATGAGCCCGAAGCTGAATATGTGAACACGGGTACCGGGGCACAAACACCCGGTGGTAGTGGTAGTGGAGGAGGAAGAAGTGGTGGAGGAAGAAATGTCACAGATCCAGGGGGCTGGGGCATCCCCGGAAACACCTCTCCAACCTCGCCACCAACGAGCGTACAAACTGTTCGCGGACCATCCACGGATTGCATTAATATCGATGGACAGGTAAATCCTGCGCTCGTAGAACCTTTACGACGTGCAGGAGAAATATTTTGTCGTCTTAAAGCCTCCGTTCCTAGTGCGCAAACATGGAAAATCCAACTCGGGAACGGGTTGCGTACACAAGAGGCTCAGTTTCGCGCCTGGCTACAAAATGGCTGTAACAGTGGACACTGTGCGGCGCCGACCTGTAATCCATTTCAAGCAGGATACCAACCGGCTCCCAATACTCCCGAAGCAGAACTTCGGCAACACTTGAGTACAGATTTCAGTCAATGTCCTCACACGAGCGCCATCGCGTTAGATATCCATTGCTCTGGCGTCCCGGACGCTCCCAGTCATGGCCGTGAAGCGAATCCCTACGTCCCCTGCCAACTTCTTTTGGAACGCGCCATGATTGAGGCTGGTTTTTGCCGCCTGCGCCAAGAAAACTGGCATTTTGAACTCAATAATATGAGAGTGAGTGCTAGCAGTTGTATTAATAACGCATCCGCAATTGTCGGACGTATTCAAGTGACACGCACTGAGCCCGTGTACGATTACAGCGCCTGTACAGGATATTGGCATTTTCGTAACCGTGCCCGCGAGAGCTGTGCTCGTACGGTCGCTCCCGCCGGTGGCACTGAAGGAGGAGCGACAACGGCCCCCTTACCGCCACCAACTCGAGCGCTCCCATCTCCAAGTAGTGGAATGACGGGAACACAACTTTCACTTCAACTCCTCGGGATTACGGATACAACCCTTGGCACACAGGTTCTTGATCATATTAAAAACGGTCGCTTTACCGCTGCCCAGGCCTTGATCCCCCCCGGAACACGGGCGCCTAATATCACCGAGCGTGAGGCAATTATTGAACGGGCTCTATCCAGTCGTCACTATCCGCCCTTTCTCACCCAATTCATTCCGATCCGTGTTTCTTCTGGCGAACACGTGGGAACATTTTATGTCTCTCCGGACATGCTTTCAATCGGAACAAATGGGGATTACTTGCGTGTTCCGCTCGAAGCACGAACAGCGCAACGAGTTGCTAATCATTTCAACCTCCTTCTCCCGACCAAAAAAATGATCCAAGCGGTCATGGATGCGCCAAATGCACAGCGGGAATTTATGATCGGACAAGATCCCTATGATGGAAGTAGAAAACATACGTTTCTCTATATTCGTACTAATAAACAGATTCAGCTTCAACGCAATGCGCATTTTAGCGATCGGAAAGCCTACATTGGTGGTAAAAAAAATGTCGTCATCTCTTCTTCGATGTCAGTTCCAGTAGGTGGTGCGACAGAGGATGGCGATACGGACCCGCGTCATTGCCCAACTCTACGCGTGTGGATTTTTGGGGCGTTTCACGACAACGGCTCGCGTGTCCAAGGGTATTCAAACATCCATAAAGTTGATTATTTTGACTACTCCCACGGCATCCATCTGGTAGGCAATACCATGTTGGTCGACAACGTCTCTCGACCCGTGTCAGAGGTCCTTGCAGATCCGACATTGTATACGCTTATTAGCGATCAACGCATTTTAGACGCTCGCTATCCAACGACCGGACCCGTCCGCATATGCAGTACCTCTCCGTAAAACGACTCCTCGTCTTATTCATTTTTCTTGTTACAGCTGTACTCCTCGGTTTTGGGTTATGGTACGTTTTTTTTCGACCCGTTTCACTCACCACGGAGACACCCGCTCTGCCCGAAGCATCTTACGCGCTGCCACGCGCAGGGAATTCTTCGGGAACGAATATCCTGATCACCGCTCCCGGATCACTGCCTCAGGCAGGATATTCACAAACCATCACCGAAGAAAAAAATCAGCCCAAGGAAAAAGCGGATGGACTTCAGACCACCCTCATTGCTCAAAATATCACCCGCCCCATCTCTGTGTCCCCTCAAAATCAGGGCGTCGTAAGATACTATGATGAAAGTGAAGGAAAGTTTTACTATGCCCTCCCCGACGGAGGGAAGGCGGCAATTTCAGAAAAGGTGTTTTTTCATGTCAAAGATGTTGCCTGGGGCAAACGATCGGACAAAGCCATTCTCTCCTTTCCTGATGGTTCGAAGCTATTTTACGATTTTACCAATGATGTACAAGCCTCTCTCCCTTCGTATTGGGAAGATATTGAATTTTCGCCACAAGATGAGCAGATCGTTGCAAAAAGCTTAGGACGAAGTCGCTCTAATCGCTTTTTAATCACCGCGAATCCTGATGGAACGGAATCAAAAGCAATTGAGGAATTAGGTGACAATCAAAGCAAGGTTCAAGTGTCTTGGTCACCAAACGATCACGTGATTGCGTTTTCACATACCGGCGATCCGATCGGCCAAGATCGTGAAGCAGTGCTGTTGATCGGTAAGGAACATGAAAATTTCCAAAGTCTCATTACTGATGGACGGGGGTTCATTCCCAATTGGTCTCCTTCGGGCAATATTCTGGCCTATAGCGTCTATAAATCAACGACTGGCTATCGTCCCCTTCTTTGGGTAAGCGGTGCCGCTTCAAACAACGTGAATGCGGGAAGAAGTAACTTCAACCTTTTTACCTGGGCCGACAAATGCGCCTGGCAATCGGAACGTACACTTATTTGTGGGGTTCCGATCGAACTTGGAGAAGGAGCAGCTCTGCAACGAGAACTCTTTGATACTGGACCGGACGTCCTCTATCGCATCGATATCACCACCGGACGGGTCACCGTGCTTGGACCGATCGAGGGAAATGGCGCCGTAAAAGACATCACCATCGCTCCCGGCGATACCTCTATATTCATTACCGAGAAACGCACAGGCAGACTCCTGAAAATTTCGCTATACTAGATCGTGTTATGAATCGCGAACGCTTTGTCTTGCTCTTTTCTCTCCTTCTCCTCTTTGTCGTCATGACCGGCGCCCTCGTTTGGTCGCATGTTTTTAACGCCAAAGAATTCTTCATGGCCGGAACCCGACCGAGTTTTGAAGAACCCACGGACCTTAAACCTCGCCTTCCTCCCCTTCGCGGCACCGATGCCGTTCGCGGTAGTGGCGATCCAAAAGCAGTCACGATTGTAGAATTTGCGGACTTTAACTGCGAATATTGTCGTCTAACGTATCAGGAACTCAAAAAAGCGTTTGCGACAACGAATACACCGATTCGCTTTATTTGGCGGACTTTTCCGATCGATTTATCGGATCCAAGAACACTCGTGACTGCCTCTGCCGCCCATTGTGCAAATCAACAACAGAAATTTTGGGATATTTATGATCGCCTCTTCACCATGATCAATCCGACCACTGAAAGCATCGTGAAGCTTGCGAACGAAGCAAAATTAAATGTAACTGTTTTTGAACAATGCTTGAATAGCCCTGGACGACTCCAGGCCCTCCAAGCCGATCTACAGATCGCCAAAGACCACAATATTACCGGCGCTCCGACTCTTTTTGTCGGGAAACAAACGTTTAACGGCTTCGTCTCTGCCGAAGAGATTCGCGCAGCGGTCATCCAAGAATACCAACGCTAGACTTCTATGAATCTTCTTCGACGTTTTTCTTCCTCTGTTTTATTGTTAGGAGTCATCAGTAGTGGCGCTCTTGGTTTTTTTGTACAACCGGTTGATGCCCTCTGTTGCGCCTGTATTCCTCCAGCAGGAGGATCTCTCCCACAATGCTCCTTCAAAGAACTCCCAAGTGCGGAAGCCTGCGCTCGCGCAGCCCCTCCCTATGCCTTTGCAGGTCCTTGTTTTCCGGTACAAGCAAGCGGAGGAGCAGCGGGATGTCCTGAAGCACCAGGATTTTTTGACAGAGCATTCAGAAGCGAGGGTCAGATCGATCCAGATGGATGGGCTCAGGCAAACTGTCGCGAATGGGGAATCACTCAACGAACCACGACAGGACCGGACGGACAGAGACGGGTGGTGACGCGAAGAGGTCAAGATGATGTGGAGGGAACGACAAGCTTTGGAGATAGTGGGCTAGATCGTGTTCCTTCGTCTTCCCAACCTGTATTGGAAGGCCAGGCATCGTTTCGTTCCCTCAAACCCGTTCTCAGCGTTCCTATTCCCGGCGTCTCTTTCAGTGATGCGACTCTAAGCAATGGAGAAGTCACGGTCCCCTTTCTCGCGCAATACATCTTAGGCATTTATCGCTTTGCGATTGGTGCTGCGGCAATTTTAGCTTCGATCATGGTCGTCTATGGTGGGTTTCGCTATCTTCTTGGCTCAACCATGGGAGATGTGAAGGAAGGGAAAGAAGTCATCCAGAATGCGGTGATTGGATTGATTGTTTTGCTCTGTAGTTACGTCATTCTGCAATCAATTAATCCAGATCTGGTAACACTTAGGGCGTTGAGGTTAAGCTATGTACAACGAGATGCTGCTGGCGAAAATTCTTGGGGAGGAGAGGGCGGGAGCTATGTGAGTGCCGCAGGAAGCGGAAGCTGTCCTCAGGGTGGACAGATCACGACACGAGAGCTAGATGGAAGGGGAAGTTTCACAGTCATCCCCCTTCCGAAGGAATACAAACAATACCAAGGCGTCTGGAAAGATATTGAGTACGGAACTGGTCTTGCAAATAATCAAGCGGGTTACCCTTGCCGCTGCGAATGTGATCAAAATCGTCCTGCGAATGAAGTCTGTCCCGATGCGGGGGCAGGAAGCGCTTGTCCTCGCGAAGATCGTGCCAGACGAGGAGAGTACAGCGCAGCCGCAAATATGTGCACTAGCACGATTGGAAAGAGCGGCTGTGGCCCGACCTCTTTTGCCGTTGTTATGGCGTACTATGGCATCAACGTGAGTGATCCAGGCGCCGCAACCCTTGCCGATCAGGCGCGGTTTTGGAAAGCCCGTTCGGATAACCCAACCTTCAACAATGCTCCGGATCATAGTGTCCGTCACAATGGTTGGGAACTTGTGCAGGCGCGGAATCTTGGCTCAGCGGGCGCTCGACTCGATAGCGAATTGCGAGCCCGAACCAACTCTCACCTGTATGATCCTCTGGATGCCGCTAAAGATGCCGCACGACACGGATCCCGAGTCCCAAACGGAGGCTCCAGTACCAGTTTTATGACACGCGTCGCCCAAGAAAAAGGACTGAGCGCCGCAGCCATCCCTTCCGGAGGAGGACGCGTACAGGCCGCAGCGGAACATGTTCGTGCCGGACATCCTATTGTCTTCCTCTGTCATGAATGCGACATTCTCTTTGGCTCAGGCTCGGATCACCGCACCTATGGAGGACATTTTATGGTCATCCATGGAGTAAATACTGACGCAACCATGTTCCTCGTCTCTGATGTTGGTCATGGACGGGCAGGCGATCGGGCCTATATCCGAGCCGACCAGCTTACTACCAAGGTAACTGGAGCGATTGCTTTTGCCCCCTCGGGAGGAGGCCGGGGCTCATGTCGTGGCAATGGAGAGAATACTGCCGGAGATTCGAGCGACGCCCTAAGTCGAACTGTAGCACCCGTGACCGCGGGCGGCGTCACGAGGCAACAGTTTGACTACCGTCCCCCAGAAGGACAGGGTTGGGACCCAAATGAATCAGTCCTTCTCTTCCCGCAACGACTACGGGCAGAGTTTGAAGCATCTCGAAGTGGTGGTGCTCGCCCACGTCTGCGTGCGTACGTGTATATCCATGGAGGTCCAGGAGGTGCGCAACATCCACCCAGCCAATCGGAATATGTCGCTCGCTTGCGCGAGGCGCTTGAGTCCGTTGCCGGAAGCAAGAATATTGTCATCATGGTTCCCCACTTTACAGGACGAGGCTACCGACCGGATCCGAGTGGGGCGATCGATCCAGAAACGGAGCGTGTACGGCAAATCCCGGTTGTCCCTTTTATGAACCATTTTAATCTTCGAAACTATTATAATGCAGCAAAAACGGCCATGGAAGCCGCTATTCCTGGGTCACGTGGAGGGGATATTATCGATACGGTTGTTGGTGGTCATAGCGCCGCAAATTGTATGGGGACGTTAAGACAAGCGGTGACGACTCCCCTTCCAAATCAACGCGGAATCGTCCTCTACGACGGATGTCTTGGCAGCGGGAGCGTCGTTCCCTCAAATTATCCCATCCCAACCGCAGGAAACGCCTATGGATCACTCTATTTCAACCCTGATCGTAGCGGAATGGGAAGTCATCGATGGGAAGCCGTTCGAACGGGCTGGGACCTACGGTCGACAACATGCCCTCGCTATGTTGCCGCGATTGAGGCAGAGACGCAGTGCTTTAGCCGGATTATTCCAGGTAGAGATCCAGCTCAATCAGACGACCCCACTCGACGAGAGATTGTTTCCTTTGAAACCCGCAAAGGGCACGGACCAAGCGTGATCACCATGACGAAATTCATGTTTAACACCTTTTATAATAATGACCGATAAGGCATGCTGGAAGAGATATGGTAAAACCTCCACAACCTCTCTTTTCTTGCCAAAAGTGTGATAGTCAACTTTCAAAATGGTCTGGACAGTGCCCTGAATGCGGTGCCTGGGGTTCCGTGAAAGACGGAACCAACGGAGGAGGATTCATGACAACGCGTGCTCCTTCACGAACGGCGGGAATCAAACCAGGAAAAACTACTGCCTTTACCGCTCTTAGTGCTGATAAACACGTCTCTGCGAAACCAACGGGACTGGCTTTTTGGGATCGGATCTTATCCGGAGGACTGGTCGCGGGTTCCGTAACTTTGGTCGGAGGAGAGCCTGGCATTGGGAAGTCGACTCTCCTCGCTCAACTCGCGCTGACTCTCGCGCAGACAGAGGGTCGTATTCTCTATGTCACCGGGGAAGAATCTCCGGCTCAGGTCCTGAATCGTCTTACTCGTCTCGGAAAAGCCGTTCCAGAAAATCTTCATTTTCTGGATGATACGCGGGCAGAAACAGTGGCAGAGACGATTCGCCAGACCAAACCGACGCTCACGATCGTTGATTCGATTCAAAGTGTGCGTCTTTCTGGCGTTGTTGGTGAGGCGGGTAACCCAACGCAAATCAAAGCTTCTGCAGCCGTTCTTCATGAAGCCGCGAAGCAAACTGGTGTCTCCGTAATCCTGGTCGGACAGGTGACTAAAGATGGCGAGCTCGCTGGACCAAGGCTCTTAGAGCATCTGGTTGATACCGTGATCATGATCGAAGGCGATCGGACGCACACCTTCCGTTTACTTCATATCTATAAACATCGTTTTGGCACGACCGAAGAATCTGCCTTTCTTCAGATGGATGAGCAAGGCCTTCACGAAGTCCTCGATCCAAGTGCCGCCTTGCTCGCAGATAGGCCAAAAGGAGCCCCTGGAACCATCGTCACCTGCTTCCCCGAGGGAGCGCGGCCTTTGCTCGTCGAACTCCCAGCCTTGGTCTCCCCGGCCGGCTACGCTACGCCCGCGAC
>CAYHTN010000012.1:0-21671 GCA_964359565.1 uncultured Gammaproteobacteria bacterium | reverse complement strand
TTCGTCCCGAACGAAGCGCGCTACCAACTGCGCTATAGCCCGACACAAGGATCAAGCTCTCTTAAGAGCGTCGAAACGGTAACAAAGTTGAGATGGACTGACAAGATAAGCGCCGCCGCCTCATTTCGGCTTATGCTCATGCCCGTGTAACGCTTGCTCATGCGCATGCGCCGCCTCTTGTTGAATCGTACGCTTTTGCATGGTCCAAGCAGCGAGCAACGCCGTGATGGGTACCGTAAAGACCAAACCGATTGTTCCGGCGAGCGAACGAATAACCTCATCAACCACCGCATCAAAATTTACAAACTTGAGCCATGACCCCCCGAATTGCTGATAGAGCAATAACGTCGAAAGCGACGCGCCGACATAGGCATAGACGAGGGTATTCGCGAGCGCCCCCATATGGTCATTACCGATCACCATGCCCGAGGCAAAAAGATCACGAAAAGAGGCGCGCGGGTTGGCGCGTTTTACTTCGGAGACGCCCGAGGCGATCGAGACGGCCACATCTTCGACCACACCCACAGACGCAATGATAATTCCGGCAAAGAGCAAACCCTTCGGATTCAGAGTTGGATTTTTTTCAAAAAATAATCGATCTTGTTCGGTCGCGAGCCCATTCAGATGGGCCCAGTTCGCAAAGATGATGGAGATCACATAGGCAACCAATGCACCTCCCATCGTTCCTACAGCGGTGACATACGTTTTTTTATTCCAACCAATACTTAATCCACTTGAGATCAAGGTGAAGAGTCCCCCAAGACCAATGGCGAGAGGAACCGGATTCACTCCATGGATAAAAGATGGAATGAGGACATACAAAATCAAGGTGACAGAAATTCCGATCGAAAGAACGACTTTTGCTCCTTGCCAACCGGCCAAGACCACAAGGACGAGCGCGAATAATACGACGAGCCAAAATAAGGCGCTCCGGCGATCGTAGCTCTCGATATAAAAATTGGTACTACTATCAGGCGCAAGCTGTTGAAACACGACAATTTTATCTCCCCGTCTGGGCTGTAATCCATACGGATTAGATCCAACTTCACTTGAAATTTCTTTTATTTGATCTTTGAAAGGACCCGAAAGAAATCGGACGGTGTAGATCTCGACCTGCTGCGCCCCGTCGCTGATTGTCTTTGAACGTAAGGCGACCTCCTCGATCACGGCGCGTTCATACGATCCATCGGGAGCACTATTTTCTCGTTCTCCCTCCAGCCCTCCGGATACAGGCGTCGTTGAACCAACAAGATCCGTGGTCGTGGCGACTGTCGTTGTCGTTCCTGTAACCTCTGGGGCCGCCGAAACCACAGGGATCAAAAAACTCGGGGCTAGTGCGAAAACGCACCCGAGCAACGCAGCCAGACGAAGAGAGAAGGTCATAGATAGCTCTATTATGACGAAAGCAACGAAGAAAGACGAGTCCAGGGTGTTCCGGCTGGATAGATTGTCTCTTCGGTCGCATACGCGCGTAACCAGACGAGCAGAACTTGCGTCGCCCGTGTATCTTCTTCGTTATAGCGACAAATATTCTCAAGATCGATCTCTTGTTTTTGTGTGAGCCAGCGTTCATAGACATCAACTGATTCCGCTCCGTCATGCACATCCCCTTTCCAAGAAAACCCTAAGAGATTGCAAATCCGCTTCAGACTATAAATACGGAGAGGAAAAATCACATGATCACGAACACTGTCTTTCAAATCCACGCAGGAATCGAGAAATTGCAGCACGAGCGGATGTGCTTGATCCCCATAGCGTCGTGCTAATAACGCGACACGCTCAGGCTCATAAGGAGAATAGTGATAGATCGTATAGCGCGTAGGCAGCGTCTCAAGCCAGCGCACGAATTTTTTCCACATCCCCCGCTCTCCACTTGGGCGACGAGCGACGAACTGCTTTGATGTTCCCACCTGTGTTTCTGGATCAATCAACAAGAAGCCAAAAAGATAATCAAAATCGACGGGTGGATAGCTCTCAATATCAAAGTGGATTTCCAATCCATGAGTCGGATCCACAAACGGAGCGCGAATAATTGTCGATCCTTCTTCAAGAGTGCGCGCCTGTTTTTGGATCAAATCGAGCGAGCGGGCCGTAAACAAGGGAGAGGTCCCGAGCAACGTAGCCGGATCTCGTGTTGCAGCTTCGGTAACCGTCTGTACGCCTGCCGCACGTAACGCTTCGAGCTTACGTCGATCCACGTTAAAAATAAGAGCAATATCATTGGTTGATTCCGCCAGTGCGGTACACAATAGGCCCCAAGGAGAGGTATCTAAGCACGATTTACGAAAGATCGGTGGCGGGCATTCCCCTTCCATCCCCCGTCGAACGGTCGCGATCAGCTCACGACATTCTTCAGCGACCGGTTCGACCATAATTTCAAAGCGCTCCTGGTCTCCGCTCCACTGCCACGAACGCGCTGGTCGCACACCCTGAAGAGATTCTAAGAGCAGAGCATCGAAGGCTCCGATGAGCAGATCTTCTTTTCGCAAAAAATGAGTTCGCTTCAGACGAATGGCAACATACTGCCAATCGCCATAACAACTCTTGCCCTCGACACGCTCTAACAGCGTGGGTCGAGATTCTTCTGAGTCTATTCGTAACACCGGACGATAAATAATTCTCGCACCCGCTTTCATGAGAGCCTGGGTACGTTTTACCGCCCGAATTGGATCTTTGGATCGTACCGTTGTCAGATCCGGCGCTTCTGCTCGCACGAGCTTCGTCTCATACGCAAGTACCCCCATGAGCATCTGCTCTTTTTCGTCTGTGAGTGGGCGTCGCTTTGAACGATCACCAAATTCTTCCCAATAGGGCCAATGCGGGCACTGAAGAACACGCCAGAGATCACGATCACGAATCATCATAAAAGAGAATCAAAAAGACTCTAGCATGCGCTCTCCCATCTTACGACGGAGACACACCTAGAATCTTGTTTGAATATAAAAAACCGTTACTTTGTTTCCTTATGCGCTTGGCGACCCTTGCACATCTTGCAAAACTTCACGAGCTCCAAACGGGCTTTGATCGTCTTTTTGTTCTTGCGGGTGTGGTAGTTCACCTTCTGGCAGGTCGTACACGCCAGTTTGATAAGTGTGTCTTGAGACATATAACGGGGTGGTATTTTCTGTGGAGCCGGCGATCGGATTTGAACCGATGACCTACGGTTTACAAAACCGTTGCTCTACCAGCTGAGCTACGCCGGCAGGACAGGACCTGAAACAGGCCCTGGGGTTAGTTAATGTAGGCGAAGGATAGCGATTTGCCCTCCATTCGTCAACCCTACCCCAGAGAAAAAAGAATCCTTCATTCCTTGCGTAGCGCATGGATAAAAGTGCCTACATCTACTTAAAACTCTCTTCTTTGACGTACTTCGTAAATAAATCCCCTTTTTCTTCGTAATTTTTCCAAAGGCGGTAGCTTGGTGACGCGGTCGATAGCAAGCAAATGGATCCTGCTGGAGTGTGCTCATAGGCAAACTGGACCGCTCCCTGCATAGAGGTCGTTGCAAAAAAGCGCGCCTCATATCCCGCCTTGAGAAGAAGCGCTTGGATTTTTGCCCCCGTATCCGGAAAAAGAACAATATTTTTAATCTGGTATTTTTGGATCGTGTCAGCCAGAGCGTGAAAATCATAGCCGCGATCGGTGCCTCCAAGAAAAATGGTCCCAACGTTTTTCAAGGCTTGAATCGCGAAGATCGTCGCTTCAGGCGCAGTTGCCAAGGCATCATCGTAAAAAGTAATGGCTCGATAGGTACCAATATTCTTGAGGCGATACGGTAACGGCTGGAAGTTTCGAATCGCGCGCTCCATGATATCTGCAGAAACCCCCATTTGTTCACAGACCGTCATCGCTCCTAAAATGTTTTGAACATTATGCTCCCCTTCTAACAGGATCCCCTCCAAAGAAAAAGAAGGCCTGGTCTTAAAAGGGATCGTCTTTGCTTTTGTTTCTTGTTGGGCAAGGGTCGCGATCTCGGGATACCCCGGGTGATAGATAAAAAGATCATCCTCGGTCTGGAAGGTCGTAATGTGAGACTTTGCTTTAAAATATTCCTCGCGCGAACCATGGTAGTCGAGGTGCTCCGGAAAGAAGCTGACGAATACCGCAATGTGGGGCGAATAACGAATATCATCCAGCTGATAACTTGAGAGCTCCATCACAAAAATCGTCTCTTCCGGAACATCATCGGAAAGAGCTTCGAGTGCAGCATGCCCAATATTGCCAACGAGCTGCGCGTTTTTCCCCGCCTCTTTTAAGATCGCGGCAATTAGGGCCGTCGTCGTACTCTTTCCCTTTGAGCCCGTGATTCCAATAATTGGTCGATGAGCATTGGCAAAAAAGAGATTGGTCGCCGTCGTATAGGGCGTAGTCATCAGACGTTTCGGAATTGCCGGTGTTTTAATAACAAGGTCGGCTTCTTTTTGACGCTCCAAATAGTTAGAGTCAGACGCTTGATCGGCAATCAAAATTTCTGCATCAGGAACAAAACGCTTTAAAAAACGCTCCGTCGCTCGACCTTCTCGAGCATAGCCTAAGATCAAGATCTTTTTATACGTCTGTAATTCGTTAATCGTCATATTTTCTCCTACATCTTCCCCCTCTCTGAGGGGGAACACAAGGGGGAGACATTACGCGAAGCACTTTTTAAAAAGCTCCGGTAACGTCTCAAGACTCCCGACGGCAAATAATTCTTTCTTCATCCCTTCAATCACGCTAGGTTCAAGCAAGCCCTGATCGATCACCCACTTCATCACCACATCATCACTCCACGCGCCGTGCATCCGAGCTTCGGCGAAGGCGACGAGCACTTCTTCGGGCAAGCCGACACACTCAAACGGCTTGATCCCCTTCAGACCAAGCAATGCTTGATAGAGTGGGAGTAAGGCCTCATCGGCAAAGAGATTTTTTCCGAAGAGCTCACAGACCTGTTCTTTTGGAAGAAACGCCGCAAAGAGAGCGAAGACAAAGGTGCATTTTGGACACGTGCCGCACCAATATGCTCCTTGTTCTGTTTTTGGCTGCGGCGAGGACACGACAAAATTTCGATTACAACTCGACACCACCGAAAAATACTTGCCGTACCCCACAAAACGACGCATGATTTCGATCTCATGCAACGGTCGTAAGAGAGAGAATATTTCAATACTTGGAGTGACGTACGTCGCCAGATAATGACGTACCAAGGTTTCGCACGCGAGAGATTTACTCCACTGATGGTTCACTTCCATGCCTAAATATTCAACGTTTCCAATATTCGCACTCTTTTCGTTCGAAAAAACAACATATCGATAGTCGCCCAGTACCGCTGCTAACAAGCCCGTAAAAAAATAGGCGAGAGAAACGGGAACATGGCCATTATAAACCTCCTTTGCCTTGCTACGAGCGATCATGAGAGGATCTAACTGACGCTCAATACTCTTGTAAAAAACGTTCAAGACTTCTACGAACGCTTCTTGAATATGAGATGATCCCATGGTGAATGCATCAAAAGAAATCTGTTGGCTCTCAAGCAGCTGTACGGTGGTCGCCGAGTCTTTTCCCCCTCCGATCGGTACCAAACAACGTGGTTTCTGCGAACGGGTCACAGGTTCGACCTGATTGACCAACGTCGCGCAACCAAAATGAACGAGATCTCGAAAGTCGATTTGATTTTTATAATAAAATTCTCCCATGCCTTGGGTGTAGATCGTCTTCCAAAAATCTAACTGCTCCTTCGTCCACGTTCCTGGCTTAATAAAAAGCTCAGGTGGACAGTACATCTTCCAATAGCTGACTCCGAGGGCCACGTGAAGCGTCTGTAAGGCCCGATCAAGCATCTTCTTAGGAATGGATCTCCAACGCGCAGCCGTAACCCACGGTACCGTCAGGACTTCACGAAATCGTTCGGCGGGATGATCGGGATACTCGATCACATATTCAAAGGTGATCGTTTTTTCTTCTGGAACGATGATGTACTGATCAAAAATAAATCTTGTCGCCGTACGAAGCGGAACCATATGGGGTATATAAGACAGGAAGAAGGCGTTCTACACAAGAGAACCGACCTCAATGCCTTCTATCTTTCGAAAACCGATCCGATCGGGCGCTTCGTTCCCACGCAATCCGACAATCGAGCCGAATTGAACCGCTTCGAGACCATATCGATCACGAATGCGATCCATTGCCTGTGCGACGCCAAGACGCTGATCGTTCTGTTTTCGCCAAGACTGATTCAATCCATCTAAGCGCCCCTGGGTGGACCAAGGAGAAAGTTTAATCAAGGTCACCGCAAGGAATGAGACCGAAGTTGATCCATTCCATTCCTTCTCAAGAAGCTGCAGTGCAGCTTCGGCGCAAGTAAACGAATCTTGGGCAGACTCAGGAAAATGAAAGAGCTGCGAAGTGACGTGGCGATACCACGTCCCCCACCCATATCGATGCTCTTCATTCCCTGCCACACCCACTGTGAGAACCAAAGCGCCCGCAGAGAGGCGGAGTGTACGCATACGACGCACGGCGCGCTCAAGGAGACGAAGCAGAGTCGGCACGACGAGCCCCGCTCGATTTACACGCTCAGGAACGCAAAATGAATGTCCGATCGATTTTGGTAACGCTTCGGCATTTGCGTGGGTACCCATCCCTTCATATCCTTGTAATTCAGACCAAAGAAAAAAACCTGTTCTTCCAAAGGTACGAAGTAATCGTTCTGGTGACGTTGCCAAAAGATCGGCAACGGTACGAATACCATAGCGCTTGAAACGACGATCGAGACGTGGACCCACGCCACAGAGAGATTGGAGTGAGAGAGTGTTCGCACGCTGCTGTAATAACTCAGGTGTGAGCAAGGTCAGTCCGTTGGGCTTGCGTAGATCCGATCCAAGTTTCGCAAGCAAACGCGTGGGGGCGATCCCGATTGAACAGGTCAGCCAATCCCCCACTTCGCTCGTAATACGCTCCTGAATTCGTCGCATCATAAAAGCGGCTTCGGCATAATCACGACACCAGCCCGTTAAATCCAGAAAGGCTTCATCAATCGAGTAATATTCCACCGTATCCGTAAATTCATGCAGAATCGCAAAGACGCGACTGATGACCGAGCGATATTTAGGCGGATCATTTTGAACAAAAGCGGCATGTGGTACGACTTCACGCGCTTCAGAAACGCGCATCCCCACGCGCATCCCAAAGCGCTTCGCTTCACGAGAGGCCGCGATGATACAGCCTTGCTCATGTAAATAGGCGCAAACCCCAAGGGGACGCCCTCGAAGTTCTGGCTTCGCCTGCTGTTCTACCGACGCAAAGAACGAGTTCATGTCGAGATGAACCAAAATGCGCGTAGACGGATGAAGCAGCATAGGTGGACAGCGATTTCTTAAAGCTGCGGTTCCGTTTCTAGATACCACGCTGCTGCTTCGGTCGCATGGGCGAGACGATAGCTGTTGGTCCCATCAGAAACCGAAAAATAAAGCCAACGCTCGCGGCCGCGACGTTCGTGGTGAACGAGGTGGACCATTCGTACTAAATAGACCCGTCCTCCTTTACGAAAACGCAACGGACGCATCCCTCCACGTAAAAAGGCCACAATGACCTCCACCGGTTCTCGTTCAATTTCGTAAGTTGTCATATAGAACAAAAATAGAACAGTTGAAGAGAGGCGTCAATTCCTCTGCGATCTCTTGCTCAATACCGCTCTTTCCCTGAGAATAGGCGCCATGCCCGTCCTCTTACAGGGAGCACACCTCTCCAAGAGCTATGGCCTGCAACGCGTCTTAGATGACGTGTCTTTTGCGATTCAAACCGGACAAAAAATTGGCATCATCGGACGAAATGGCGCTGGAAAATCAACTCTTTTTAAACTGATTGTTGGTGTAGAAGAAGCAGACGAAGGACGAATCATTGCCCATCCCGGCCTTCGTTTAGGCTATTTAGAACAAAACGATCTGTTCCATCCGAACGAAACGATTCTTCAGTATCTTGAACGCACGAGTAAACGACCCGCCTGGGAATGCGCCAAAGTAGCGGGTCAATTTGATGTAAAACATCAGTTACTAACGACCATCGTCACGACTCTTTCGGGGGGCTACCAAATGCGGGCGAAGCTTACGAGCGTCCTCTTAAAAGAACCGACCTTACTCCTTCTCGATGAACCTACCAATTATCTCGACCTCCGTACTCTTTTATTATTAGAGCGCTTCCTCCAACGCTTTCAAGGAAGTATCGTCGTCATCTCTCATGACCGTGAATTTTTGAAGCGCACCTGCGAACAAACAACCGAAATCGAGCGTGGCAAGCTCACCTTTTATCCGGGCCCGCTGGAAGAATACTTGGCCTATAAAAATCAGCAGCGCGATACCATCGAAAGCTACAATCGAAATATTGAAGCGCAACAAAAACACCTCGAATCATTTATCAATCGCTTTCGCGCTAAAGCTTCGAAAGCAACCCAAGCGCAATCGAAGATCAAACAATTGGCCCGTTTACAAACCATCGAGATCGGACACGCTCTCTCAAATGCCCGCATCCATCTTCCACAAATAAAAGAAGTAAAGGGCATGGTGTTACGTGTCGATGACCTCGCAATTGGCTATCCCGAACGCACCGTCGCCGATCGAGCGCTGTTTGAACTGAACCGAGGTGATCACATCGCCATTTTGGGCGATAATGGCCAAGGAAAAACCACTCTCCTAAAAACACTCGCGGGAACACTGCCTCCCAAGGCAGGTTCTTTTCGTTGGAGTCCAAGCGCCACGATTGGGTACTACGCGCAACATCTCCACGAGCAACTCACCCTGACGGAAACCGTAGAAGAGTATCTTACCCGTCTTGGCCAAGGCATTTCTCGCGAAGAAGTCCTCCGTATGGCGGGGAATTTCTTATTCCATGACGACGATCTCGAAAAAATGATCCGTGTCTTGAGCGGAGGAGAGCGTGCCCGTCTTTGTCTTGCCGGACTCCTCCTTGGTCGCTACCGCGTCCTTTTATTAGACGAACCAACGAACCATTTGGATGTTGAAACGGTCGAAGCCTTGGCGCAAGCGCTCAAAGAATATGCCGGGACAATTCTATTCGTGAGTCACGATCGTACCTTTGTACAACTCCTCGCGAACGGCATTATCGAAGTTCAAGATGGAAAGGTCAGACGCTATCCAGGTACCTATGAAGATTACGTCTACTACCTCTCACAGGAGTATGGCGCTGAAACGGAAGCTGCTCAGCCAAAGCACGTAGAAACAACTCCAATCCGAACAAAAACAGAGCTCTACCAGGCGATCCAACAACAGAAACGCCAAGCCCAGCAGCTCGAGAGAGATATGAAAAAGCTCGAAGAAGAACGCCGAAGGATTCTTGCATCCTTTCTCGCTCACCCCACAGAGTACGCTCCCGCAGAACAAAAACGCCTACATGCTCTCGAAGAAAAGCTGGAACAATGCGAACGGAGCTGGCTCGAAACGTTAGAACAGGTCGAAAAAGATACAAAGGAGTTACGGGACATGTCGTAATAAATAGTAGGGGCACGGCGCGCCGTGCCCCTACTATTTATGTGGTGACGATCATCCCATTCCTACCACATCACCCGCTCATTCCCGCCACTCCTCTCACTCACTGGATAGGTCACGCGGCCTTGATCCACAAAGCTAAAGAGATGGTAGGCGTGCACACCTCCTGGAGCAAAGGTGAGTAAACGATCTCCTACATATTGAACGCGATCGATATCTTTCTCGCTCATTCCACCATAATAGAAATCTCCACTTGAGAGAAAATCATTTGCTTCATGATCCGTGAGACGAGCGAGGAGTTCGAAGCCACGATCAAGCGTCAAGCGATAAACATACACGCCTTGAAAGGTAATCTGACCGTATTCATTCCACTGTCGATGAGGATTCTGTTTTTCTTCTGGGGTAAGCTCATGAAGACTGATTGGAAGCGCGAGAAGTTGTTTGGAAGGCGCGTAAAAGAACGCCTTGTGATTTTGTAACGCCGGGGAATCTGTGCCTCGATCGCCAATTTCTGTCTTCCATTGCTCACGAGGATGTTCGACATCCGTCACATCAAAGACCGCGAGCTTCATCCCTTGATACCAGGCAAAACTTCCTTCAGCCGCTTCAACGGCGTTCTTTCCGATGCCAATCAAATGATTCTCGTCGATTGGATGCAGATAGTCCGAATAACCAGGGATCTTCAATTTTCCAAGCACTTTCGGCGCTTCTGGTTTGCTTAGGTCAATTGCAAAGAGCGGATCAACCTTTTTAAAGGTAACAAGGTAACCGCGCTTGCCCATAAAGCGAGCGGAATAAATCTTTTCGCCCGGAGCTAAATTTTCAAGACGCCCCCGCACCGTTAATCCAGAAGAAAGAACATAGATATTGTTCGTTGAAGGTCTTTGTTGATCCCACACGTCCCCTTTGGTGGTGGCAATGCGTAAATTTCCTTCAAATTCATCGAGAGAAAACTGGTTCAAGACGTGCCCAGGCACCGTCCCTTGCGCCTGATATTTAATGGTTCGTCCCTGTAACGCAAATTTATCAATAATTGTTTGTTCTTCCATCCGACTTGGGGCGCGAATCCCTGTCCAGGCCGATTGTGCTTGCTTCGTACGCACCACATAAAGCGCATTGGGAGTCGCGTAGACCGTCTCAGAGCTTCCGAGCAAAACGCTACGACCAACCTCTCCTTGTCCATTCGTACCAAAAGCAGCAACGGTCACGAACTGTGCACTCGGCTCTGGGTTCACGATATTCACATCCGCACAACGAGCCATCGGAGTAAAGGCTTTTCCTGCTTTAGAATCACGATAGGCAGGGACGAGGTTCGTAGAAGCGGCCGGGTAAAGATAATTCCAGGGCGTCCCACTATTCATGACAATGTACACATTGCCACCGACTAAACGCGAAGTGTTCATCGAACCATCAAACTCAAGCTTGCGCACGCGTGCAGGTTTAGCAGGGTTAGAAACATCCCATATTTCAGCTACCGTGAGAGTTCTGCCTGGGTACCAAATAGCCCGACCCACCCCTGAAGACATCTTCGCATCTGCCATGGGATAAATATCATTCGCGTATCGGGTACCGAGCATCACCAGACGATTCCCATCGAGATACAATTCTTGCGGGTGAAGATCCGAACCAAAATCCGTATTTGAAACTAGTACAGGGGGAAGGGTCGGTTCCACTCGAGAAATAAGTAAGCGTCCTTTCGAAAGATGATACGAATACATCCCATTTATTTTCACGATATCCGCCTCATCGACCCCCTGGACTTGGATATTAGTCGTAGAATAATCGCCTCCTTCGGGCACGGCGGACGGAGCATTCCCTGCTGCCGTTGGTGCGGCGCTTTCAAGTGTCGCCATCGGCATGAGTCCTGGCATCCCACCACGAAAATAAGAGCTGTCCTTAGCGGTTGGTTGAACCGACTTGATCGTTCGCGCGAGCGCGCTACACGAAGCAACTCGAGGCAAAGACTTTTGCACAGGTTTAACCGCAGCAGAGACCTGCGTCGCCAAAAATCCCGCTCCCAAGCACGCTCCACCGAGCAATAAGAGGAAAGAGATGGGTCGTTTAATCATAAAGAAGAGGGAAAACGAAAAAGAAAGTCTTGAGTTAAGTTACGCTCTAAGGAGCGTAACGAACGCACCTACACCCCTATGACACTTGATCCAAAATACGCGTGATCATTCTCTTATGTTCGTAGATACGGTATCGTGGCTTCATTCACTCGTCTATGTTGACCGAGCAACGCCCAGGACAAGAACAACGCCCTTCTCTGCAAGCGCTTATCCAAGGCAAAGGATTTTCGGAAATCATGCGCTGTGGTTGGCGTGTCTGTCGAGAAACGATTCTCCGACAGACGGCTTATACCGATTGGATCGGAGGCGGGATCCAAGAACAAAAAAAGACTGCGTTAGAGACTTCTCCGAATACATCGCCTCCTAGAGAAGTGGAAAGACAGAACCAAGAAGCTCTTGAGCGGATCACACGAATCTCGGAAGCCTATCAAAAAAGCTTTCCTCGCCAATCAGATTATAATGTCATGGCATGGCAAGATCGAGGCAAAAAACTCTTTTTTCAAGCGAGAAAAAGATTCCCTCCAGAGGCCAAGGTCACCCGTTTATATCTCCATGTCCCGTCGAGAACTGCACCCGAGGCATTTCGTTCTCTCTGTCAGGCGAGTGCAAAAAATGATGCGATTAATGAAGCGCAAATCGCCTTTAATTTCGAAAGCTACCAAGCAGACAGTCTCAAACAAGAGATCGAAGACAATACGCTTTTGGTCTATGTCTATGGCAATGATCCCCAACATGTACAACGAATGCTCGAGGCGATCGACACTGCGCGTCGTACTCAACCAGATGCTTGGAGACTTCCTCAAGCTGCTCGTCCGAAGCTCAGAGAAAACGTGCTCAAGGATCTTCTTCTCCCTCTCGATGATCAAATTGCGCTCGCTGAACAAATCGGGGGCGAAAGCTATCACAGCTCGATCTATCCGGCACTCTATGAAGAAGTCACATTTGGCGGGTCGCGTTTTCATGATAGACACACCTTAAAACAACTCCAAGAGCTTACCGAACGCTATCGACCGGATCGTGCAGTACGCTTCCAACATCGCCTTCATCATAATCGCTTTCGCCACTTCCCTGCGCTTGTAGAAGCTTGATATTGATTTGACAGCCGTTCCCCTCCTCTTCTATAGTCGCTTTATGTCTCGGTTCTCTTTGGCACAATCTTATTACTATCGTCTGGCGCTGGTCGTCTGACGATAGGTTCTGTTTCTACAAAGAGAACCTCTGGCCCGGCGATCATCGCCGGGCTTTCTGTTTCAAGGCTCATGAAAGGGTCTCACCGTGAAGATCATCGATCGCTCTCAGATTCCTCTCACTCGTCGCGACTGGGCAACTCAGCTCGCGAACCTCACTCGAATCGCCTGGACCGGACGCGATGGACGCTGCCACTTCCCGTACCGACCGCTGACCGAGCCCACGGAATGGGAGAAAGTCGTCCAGGCCGCCTGGGAGACCGAAACGATGCACTCGTGGGTGCTCGTCGATCCTTCAAGACGATTCCTCGCCCACGCCGCTCTGGTGCAGAAGCCGGGCTACTGGGAACTGGGCCGCTGGGTGGCCCTGCCCGACGCGCCGCGTGGAGCCGTGACCCGCCTCTGTGAGGTTGCGATGCAGTTCGCGCGTACGCATGGACTCCGGGTCCAGGTCGAGTGCACGCAAGCGCACACGACCTCACAAAAGATCTGTCTCCGTCTCGGGCTGCGGTTCGCTGGGATCGGGATTCTGGGAGAGATCGAAGGAGTGACCTGGGACATCATCTACTTCGATTCCCTCGACACTCCTTCGTTCGTCCCTCGTGAGGGAATTCTGGCGGACCCTCTGGATCATCCGGTAGGATGTGAAGAGTCTCATCGTGCGCGACTGCGAGCGCTCCCCCACCTTCTCACGAGCGATCGTGGCGGTGACCTTCCACCGACGCGCTTCCACGCCCTTCCTCACCTGATCGAGCCGATCCGCACGATCATCGCCTTGAACACCTAACGTTCCTCGCCTCGGTGGTGCTCCACCCTGGCGAGGAACCTCTTTTTTCTTCTTATGACCTCTCTTCAACCCGTCGAACAACTTCTCCTTGATTTTCTTGCTATTCCCTCAGTCTCTGGATCGGAGCAGGTATTTGCTGATTTTCTTTGTAACAAACTCACATCAGATTTTACGATTGAATGGATTCCGGTTGATGAAACCCGTTTTTGCATTCTTGCCCGTCATGGAGTCCCAAAAAAACTTCTGGTCGCCCATATCGATACCGTCGTTGGAGAAGTCGCGGTACACATCGATTATGATCATATTTTTGGCCGTGGTAGCTGCGATAACAAAGGCTCTCTTGCTGCCATGATTTGCGCGCTCAAGCACGCGATCGTGTCGGGCAAGAGAGATATTGGTCTGCTTTGTACCGTCGGTGAAGAAACAACGTTTGATGGTGCGAAAGCGGCATCCGCGTGGTTCAAAGAAAAAAATATGATTCCCGAACAAATTATTATTGGTGAACCAACGCATCTCCAAGCCGTAACTAGTCAACGTGGCGTACTCGCCCTTGAAATACGCTGTGAAGGCATCCAAGAACATTCGAGTACCGATCATCCAGATTCTGCCATTCATAAACTTGTCGACATTTTGCACGAGCTGCAAGCGTTCGCTCTGCCTGATACTACGGTAAATGTCGGCCTTATCTCTGGCGGGAAAGCAGAGAACATCGTAGCTGGCAGTGCTCAAGCGACGGTCGTTTGGAGATCGCTACTCCCTGATATTCGTAGACGCATAGAAGAAAAACTAAGAGCACTCGATATTCCTCATAAACTTATCGTCAAAAAAGAGCTCGCTCCAGTAGATCACTCATCCGAACATTTTCCAAAAAACGCCGTCTCTTACTTCACCGAAATGTTCTTTTTTGAAAAGAGCATCGTGCTCGGCCCAGGAGACATCGAAGATGCGCACACGGAGAATGAAAAAGTGTCACGAGTGGAGTTGAGAAAGGCTGTGGATACTTACAAAGATTTCTTACAGAGCGATTGAACATCCTTATATTTAAATACTTGACCCCATCTGACCACATCTGTTCTCCAGTCTGCGATTTCCGTCTTGGACACGCCGAATCAACTTTGGGCAACCGAGAGCACAATGCACATCAAACGACCCATACATAGAGCTACACCAGCAGCCTGTTTTCAACGTAACGCAGCAAAAAGGCGCCACCCCTTGATGACGCCTCTACGTGGTAGGCCCAGCTGGATTCGAACCAGCGACCGGGTGTGTATAAGACACCTGCTCTACCACTGAGCTATGGGCCTATGAGCTTGCGAATTTGGCGCATAACCTTGTCGAGTCCTACGTTTTTTACTCACCGCTATTCCATAGCGCCTCGTAAAAAGCCTCGTCCTCTTCGCGTTCTGCATCCAAATTCGCAAGCTCGAATCCAAAAATGACATTATATGCTCACCAGTAAAAGGCATGATGCGATGGTTGTCAAAAGGGCTAACCTCCTTTATGATCCCGGCATGTCTGAAATACGTCAGTGGATTGTGCCTCCTGAACAGGCGGGGATGCGTTTGGATCACTTTTTGACGGCAGAGCTCGAAGGGATCACGCGTTCAGCGATCCAAAAACTCATTAAAAATGGCGAGATCCTGATAAACGATGCTTCGAGTTCGGTGCACCGTTTTTTAAAGGGGGGTGAAAAAATTGAGTGGAAACCTGTTATGCATGCTCCGAGAAATAAAAAAGGAGCGGCATTAGCGCCTGCGCTTGTTCCTACAATTGTCGCGGAATCCTCTGATTGGATCGTTTTAAACAAACCTGTTGGGCTCATCGTCCATCCCAGTGCCTCAAGCGATGAAACGACACTCGTGGATTGGCTCGTCGAACGAAATCCTGCTATGGCGCACGTCGGAGAAGACCCCTCCCGCCCTGGTATCGTCCATCGCTTAGACCGAGAAGTCAGCGGTCTTCTTGTGGTCGCAAAAACACAAGCGATGTTCGACCTCTTAAAAAGAGCGTTTGCGGAACGCGAAGTCAAAAAACACTACATCGCTCTCGCGCATGGTGAACTGAGTAAAGATCTAGACGATATCAAATTAAAAATTGCCCGTTCGACGAAAGGGAATCGGATGGCGGCACGCCCTATCGGAGAAGAAGGAAAGGCGGCTTGGACACATTACGAGGTTAAAGAGCGGTTTGCCGGTGCGACTTTTGTTGACATTGAGATTCTTTCTGGTCGCACGCATCAAATTCGGGCCCACTTTCATGGCATCGGCCATCCTCTCATCGGTGATCCGCTCTACAAACGACGCGAAACGGATCGTCGAGTAAAAGCGCCGCGTCTGATGCTGCAAAGCGTTGCCCTTCACTTTCCAGATCTTGATGGAACAGTACAATCGTTCACGATCGATCCTGACCCTACCTTTGGGACGATGATCGAAGAATTTCGCCATTCCTAAGTTGTTATGATTCTCTCTATCTCTGGCGTTCCCGGGTCTGGAAAAACCTCTGCCGGTAAGCTTGTGGCACGAAAATTGGGATTCGCTTTTCATTCGACCGGTGGTCTCTTCCGTAAAATGGCCGAAGAACGTGGGCTAACCATTAATGAGCTCATGAAGCTCGGCGAAGAAGATATCACCATCCATGAACGTATCGACGATGCGCAACGACGCCTTGGCATTGAACAAGATCGATTCGTGATCGAAGGACGTCTTTCTTGGCATTTCATCCCCCACTCGTTCAAAATTCTTCTTCTCTGCGATACACGAGAAGCAGCGCGCCGTACCTACGAAGCCAAACGGGCCTCCGATAATGATCGTCGCGTCGAAGCGGATTACCAGAGCATCGAAGAAACAGAGAAGGCGATTATTGACCGCAATGCTTCCGACATTCTGGGATATCAAAAACACTACGGGATCAATTATCTCGATCCTAAACATTTTGATGTCGTGATTGATACAACGACTTCAACAGGTCCGGAAGAAACGACAAAACGGATTATAGAAGCACTCCCGAAGACATAGCCGAGGCGACTAAACTCAGAAAGATCAAAACAACCGAGCTGAGCTCGGTTGTTTTGATCTTTCTTTCAGCTATGCCGCCTTCACGGTCGAAGGACGAAGCTTGATATTCTTTACATCACGAAGGCGCTTTTTGCTGTCGCGGACGTAGGCAATATTTTTGCGGCGGGCTTTGGAAACTTTCATTAATTCGATTTTGATGATCGAAGGCAGAGTGATTGGAAAAATCTTTTCAACGCCGATCCCACCCGTGACTTTACGGACCGTCATAGTGCGGCTCGTGCCCATACCACCGACATTAAGAACCATGCCTTCGTACACCTGGACACGCTCTTTTTCTTCGCCGTTTGGGCTGATATCTTTGATTTTTTGATGAATGCGGAGCGTCATTCCGGTCACCACTTGGGACGGTTCAATGACGGCTGGCAAGATGAGATTCGGAGCCATAGATGGGGGCAGAATAGAGGAAACAAGGGCTTTCGTCAAGGTTCTCCCTAGAGGACGGTCTTCAGATACTTTGCCGTCCAACTTGTCTTGTGCTTTGCGACTTCTTCTGGGCTACCTTCAGCCACAATTTCACCACCCTGAAGACCTCCTTCAGGACCCATATCGACGACCCAGTCGGCACATTTAATCACATCCAAGTTATGCTCGATTACGAGTACCGTATTCCCTTTATCGACCAAGGCATTTAAAACGCCAAGCAAGCGATAAATATCGTCGAAGTGAAGACCCGTGGTTGGCTCATCGAGGATATAGAGGGTCCGGCCCGTAGCGCGGCGCGAGAGCTCTGTCGCGAGCTTCACGCGCTGCGCTTCTCCTCCAGAGAGCGTCGTCGCGGGTTGACCAAGTTTGACGTACCCAAGACCGACCTCGTGAAGAACCGAGAGTTTTTCGTAAATCGGAGGCTGGTCCACAAAAAATCGACGCGCCTCCTCAACGGTCATATCGAGAATATCGGCGATATGTTTGCCACGCCAGTGAATCTCTAGGGCTTCCGAATTGTATCGACGACCGTGACACTCGCTACATTCGACATACACATCTGGAAGGAATTGCATTGAGATCTGGGTATAGCCATCCCCTCCACACGGCTCACAACGCCCTCCTCCCTTTACATTAAAAGAGAATTTCCCAGAATCAAACCCTCTCATTTTTGCTTCAGGGATATCGGTAAACAAATCACGAATGAGCGTGAAGACGCCTGTGTACGTAGCTGGATTCGAACGAGGCGTGCGTCCAATCGGCGATTGATCTACGGTCACGACCTTATCGAGATGCTCCATCCCTTCAATCTTTTTATGTTCCCCCACGGGATCTTTAGCACCATAAAAATGGGTCGCTAAGGCACGTCCAAGAATATCAAGGACCGCGGTAGACTTTCCCGAACCTGACACCCCGCTCACGCAGACAAACTTGCCAAGCGGAAGACGGAAATCAATATTTCTTAAATTAAACTCTGTTGCTCCTCGAATCGTAATATCTTTGCCATTACCTTTGCGACGTTTTTTGGGAATTTGAATCTCTTTCCGCTTTGAGAGATACGCCCCCGTAAGAGAATCTTTCTGCTTGCGAATCTGAGCGACCGTACCTTGAGCAATGATTTCGCCACCATATTCCCCTGCACCTGGACCAACGTCGACGACATGATCAGCAGCTTCAATGATGGCCTGATCGTGTTCAACCACAATCACGGTATTTCCAAGATCGCGTAAGCGCTTGATCGTCGCAATTAATTTATCGTTATCACGGGCATGAAGACCAATAGATGGCTCATCCAAGATATAAATGACTCCTGAGAGCTCAGCTCCAAGCTGAGTTGCGATGCGAACGCGCTGCGATTCTCCTCCGGCAAGCGTCATCATGGAACGATCGAGAGTCAGATAGCTTAACCCTACATCCAACAAATTCTTCAACCGACGCAATGCTTCGGTCGAGACCTGGTCGACCACGAGGCGTTCACGTTCCGTAAACCCGTGGCTATCTTCCCGTTTTTCCACCTTGATCTTCTGAATCTTCGAAGGACGGATCTTGCCCGGTCCACGGCCGAGGGCCTGGAAGAACGCTTGGAGCTTCTCAAGGGGCTGCATCACGAGATCAGCGATATTTGTTTCTGCAACTTTGACCGCCAACGACTCTTGTCGCAAACGCTGTCCATGACACTCGGGACAGGTCAGCGTACGCATATACGATTCAATTTCCTTTTGCACGTATTCTGAATCTGTTTCACGATACTTTGCCTCTAACAGAGGGACGATTCCTTAAAACGTAATCGCTTTCTGATCAATATTATAAGTCTGGGTTCCCGTTCCTTCAAAGAGAACCGCGAGCTGCTTCGGGCTAAAGCTCGTCAGGGGCTCGTTGACTGACGTCCCTTGCGCCTCCATCACCGCTTCTAATAGCTTGAGATATGAGGTCTGATTTCCGATGATACGCGTGAGTGGTTTGATCGCTCCCTGAGCAATCGTGAGACGTTTATTTGGAACCACGAGATCCGGTTCAAGCACAAGTTTCGTTCCAAGTCCGGTACAGGTAGGACAAGCACCGTGAGGAGAGTTGAATGAAAACAGACGTGGATCAAGCGAAGGAAACGAGCGATGACAATGAGCGCAGTACAACGATTGCGAGAACAACTGTTCTTCGGCATTCACTTCTAAAATCGCCGTCACAAGACCGTTTCCAAGCTCAAGTCCCTGTTTTACGATTTCTAGAACACTCTCAAGGACCATATTCGTCTGCTCTTCTAAACGACCAACGACGACCTCGATCGTGTGAGACTTGGTTTTATCGATTCGTGTACGCAAGATCTCATCGACGTCAACGAGCGTGCCATCAAAACGCACTTGGCGATAGCTGGCATTTTTTACAGCTTGCAACGTCACTTTGTGTTCGCCCTTTTGTTCACGTACCATCGGCGCAAGCAAAATAACTGCCGAGGTATCGGCGAGCTTCAAAATTTGCTGCGCGATTTCTTTAGGGGTTTGCTCTTGTAAGCGCTGACTACAGCTCGTGCAATGCGCACGACCAGCACGAGCAAACAACAACCGAAGATAATCGTAGATTTCTGTGACCGTTCCAACCGTTGAACGAGGGTTGTGGGAAGAGGCTTTTTGATCGATCGCAATCGTGGGCGAAAGACCCGTAATTTCTTGGACATCCGGCTTATCTTGAAGCTCCATGAACTGACGTGCGTATGACGACAAACTCTCCATGTACCGTCTTTGTCCTTCGGCATGGATCGTATCAAACGCAAGAGAAGATTTACCAGAACCCGAAAGCCCGGTAATCACGATGAATTGGTTTTTTGGAAGATCGATCGAGACGTTTTTGAGGTTATGCGCTCTCGCCCCTTTGATCGAAATTGTCTGATGTGCGGACATGGAAACAACTCGTCAAGAACAAAAACAAGCTGGGGCCGAGGCTACCATGTCTTGGGAGAAAGAACAAGTCCCAGACCGTACGGCTAACTCCCTCTCTCACAAGGCCCAGGGGAGCGATCTTTAGATAAGCTTCAAGAACCGCTGAATCAGGAGCTCAAAAAGCTGAGCGTTGAGAGTTCCAGGAACTTTAATGCCATTGAAATAGAAGGTGGGGGTCCCTTGCACCCCGGCCCGAAGCCCATCCTGAATATCCGTTCGAATCACAGGAGCATATTTGTGTGATTCGTAGCAGCCTTTAAACTGCTCTTCGTTTAACCCAATCGCTTTTGCATAACGAAACAGATCTTCATCTTCATGACGATCTTGATTTGCAAACAGACGATCATGATAGGCTAAATATTTACCCTGTTCATGCGCACAACGTGCGGCAAGCGCTGCCGCAAACGCACGAGGATGAATCTCGTTAATGGGGAAATCACGGTACACAATTCGCACCCGATCTTGGTATTTTTGCATGACTTCCCGGAGGGGCCCGTAACTTGCCTCAGAAAACGGACAGCTGAAATCAAGAAATTCAACGATGGTCAGCGTCGAGGTGGCTGGACCAAAGGAAGGCGATGTCGCCGCCGCGAGCCGCTCGAGATCTTGAGACGTAACCTCGGTATTCGCCAACGCATTTGTGAGCGAAAGACCGATATACGTATCAATAAGCGGATTGCTATCTCCGCGCTTAATAGCGCTGTAGTAGGCATAGGTTTTCCAAGCAAAGAAGCCGAGAATCAAAAACACGACCAGAAACACGACGTATCACAGCAGACGAATAGGCGTGAGTCCGATCGGCTTATGAAAAAAAAGCATAGATAACGTCTTAGAAAGTATAGCATGAGAAAGCGACAAGGAACGAGTTCCTAAAATTGACCAAATAGCTGATTTCCGGTACGGTCTTCAAGTATTTCTATGCAACAAACCATTCTCTCAATCGCACTTCTTCTCCTCTCGATCCTCCTTTCGGGCGCCATTCTGATTCAACAGCGCGGTTCTGGCCTTGGCAGTGCCTTTGGTGGTGAAAGCGCTGTCTACCGAACTAAGCGAGGACTTGAAAAGGGGTTGTTTTACTTCACCATCGCGCTCTCATGCCTGTTTTTTGCAACAGCCCTGTTAAGCGCGCTCGTGTCTTAACCCTCTTCTCGTCATGCCAACCTGGCGGTCCAAACTGGGAACATGGTGGCACCGGGTGTTCTTCTGGCAAAAGCATTCTCCCTCTGAAGAAATCAACGATACGTCGCATCATCATGACCATGCGCTCGTTTTAGCCGTGACAGAGACCTCGCGAGCCTCAAGTTTCCGGCAACTTCGTTTCTTGAATCATGTTCTCGGCAAAAATGAACGACGCCTGTTTTGGACGGCCTTTGTTCTTTTTGTCTTAGCTTTTAGCGTTGGCCTCGGCACCATCGCCATCCCGCATATCAGAAGCGTACCGAGTAGCGGTGGCAGTATCCATGAAGGGCTGATCGGAAGTCCCAAACTCATCAATCCGCTGTACGCGTCTACCAACGATGTCGATCGCGACCTCGTGAGCTTGATTTATGCCGGACTCGTTCGTCTAGACGAACGCCTTGAGGCGCAGCCGGACCTCGCCGAACGCTATCGTTGGCTCGAAAATGGCACGACCCTCGAAGTCGTTCTCCGCAAAGACATTCACTTTCATGACAACGCTCTCGTGACAGCGGATGATGTTCTCTTCACGTACGAAGCGGCCAA
>CAYHTN010000011.1:0-21797 GCA_964359565.1 uncultured Gammaproteobacteria bacterium | reverse complement strand
GAAGACAGGAGCGATACTAGCGAATGCCTCCATACGGGGTTTCCTGGAGAGACAATGAACACCTCATGCATCAATTGTATGAGGTGTTTGTTATACGCATAGGAGTGACTGTTCATCTGTGATATACTCTGACGCAAAGACTTTACCCTTCTATTATTTATGCTTCGCGTCCTTTACAAAATTGGAACTCCTGCCGAAAACAAGCGTCTCCTTGAGAACGGTTTGAAGGTACCTAAGTCGGAATCAGGGGCGCAGAAAGTACCTCCTAAGCCTCCAGCGGAGGCTGTACTTCGAAGCAAGCGGCTCGCCACGGAGAGAAGCGCCGCGAAAAAAGCGGATGCCACAAAAGTAGATAGCATTCGCCAAAAGTTAACCGGAGAAATGACAGATGAAGAGCTGGCTCATAACACCTATCTAAGCTACACGGGTAGAGATCACTTTGCGGAAGAGTCCATCGAGGATCACCTCGCTGGATTATTAAAGGCATCTGAAGAGAGTGAAGCGGAGGAACGAGCTCAAGCAAAAACACGCGCAGAAGATATAGCGCAATTTTTAGCACCTCAAGCAAGTGAGACCGGTGATGATGTCCTTGATAGCCTGGCTGAAATACGTCGGCACGAACATCAATCCATGGCTGGTGAAAAATCTCTCGACGAACGTGTTGGTCGAGGCGATGTTATTATCGGAGAAGACATGGAAGCGCTCGTGAAAGGAGCAGAAAAACTGAAACTAGCTCGTACGTCAGAAGCATACAAGCCCCTTCTGGATGCGATTCCTGTCAATCTTCCAGCGAGCGAACGCGCGCACCAACTCGAAGTACTCCGCCAGGACTTGAAAACCAAAACAGAAGCTGCCTGGCGTACGCTTAGTGCTCTTCAAGAGCAACTTGCAAAAGCAACCGGACATGAGGCTCGCACCCTTGAAGATCGTATTATCACCATGCGCGGCCAGCTTGATGCAATGGTAGAACAAGAATTTTTTGCAGATCATGCCGAACCACAACAGGCAGAATTGTTCTATAAAAAAGATCTCGTGGACCGCAAGCGCGCCTTACTAAAAAATCCAGAAGCGCGCCGTGTCTTTGATAAACTGAACGAATCACGTCCAGACGGAGGCTGGGGCCTTGGTCACTACATCACTCCAGAAATGATCAATGACCTTGATGCCGGCGAACGCGATCTCGGACGCGCTTGGCACGCGCTTGAACATGATCAGCTTCAACTGCACTCAGGAACGGAAGTCATTAAAAATGAACGACAAGCACGTGCAGACGTGAGCAAGCTACAGGTAGATTTTATCCGCCACGGAAAGGACTTCGGCGTCCCAAGTAGTACTGTCGAAGCATTTAACTTAGCGAATGTCAATCGTGGCGACCTCGAAAGAGTAGCTGACCAGGTCTTGGCCGACCTCGGCAGGTACGATGTTCCACAAACCGCACGTGAGCGCTTCTTATCCGCCGGTATCGCTGTCGCCAAGGGGCTTGGATTCGATTCCTTCTTTGGACGCAAGCGTGCCAATGCCAAGGTCAATGAGTTGCAACTCATGACGGACAGATACAAAGAGCTTTCGACAGCACGAGCCGGCATACGTGGGCCACAGCTCGTTCGTGGAGAAGCTGCACTAGGAGGTTTCATGATCGCTACGGATTTCGGCTCCTCACTCCGCCGTGGCTCTGATATGTCAGGCGTCATTACCTCCGCCGACCGACCCGGAGAACGGGAACCAGCCCTCTCTCTGGAACAAGCGAGCGATCTACAAGGCATTCTCACTGAAGCACGACACATGGCGACGGCATTAGAGCGTAACCGTGATTCAAAGACTGTCCGTAATTCAGCAAACGAACTCGCGGCTGAACTTCAAAATCGCCTCTTAAAATACGTTGATACACCAGCTGCACGAGCCAAGGTCTATGAATTGGCCAACGCTTCTTTACAGAACCTCGAACGTGCGTTGAGTGATCAACCTAGCCCTGAAGACGATGATGAAGATTTAGAGAATGTAAACGCCGAGACACCAGAGGCCAAAACAACGAAGGAAGCCGAAGTAAGATGGGAACCTCTAGAAGCCGATCTCGGGGTGGACTTCGATACTGAAGGAGAGATAGAAGAACTCCCAAATGATGTATTAGAGGATGGCGATGAAGCTCTTGGAAGCAATCCGGATCGCATGTCTTCTAAACAGTTGGAGAGAGTCGACCGAGCCACTGAGACACTTCGTTCAAGTAAAAAAGGACTGGAAGAAGCTTTAGAACGCGGTGAGCCTCTTGGCGCACTTTTTACGACGAACCTCGAGAGGTTTATCCAAGATCGCGAAGGTACGCTTCACTTACTAAAACTCAATCAACTTGACAAGAATCCTGCGGCTCAAGACCTTCGAGATGCACTGGAAGAAACCAAGATCCTCATCGCAGAACATCGCTTCCTCAAAGTCGCCCCTCAGGCCTATCGAGCCATCCACAGAGCACGTGCCGACGTGAGAGCGCTCGGCAAAGAACTTGGAGCTGCCTCTAGTCTTTTAGATAACGGACGAACGGCCGCTCGCCTAGAAAGACTTCGCGGAGTTGTCGAGCAGTATCGAGGAACGACGGTTGCCGAATCCGATGCGTATGATGAACTGCAAGATGCTGTGCGCAGATTCGGCGAGGATCTTCATGGTCTCAACGAAGAAGCTGATCTTCCAGCCGTTGGCATGGGCAACGAACGAAATAAGCAATTCGATGAAGCTATTTCAACGCTCGATACCATTACCGCAGAAATGAAATCTTCTCATCTTCGTGCAAAATCTAAAGACGAGGCACTGATCAGTAAGCAAGGTTCGGCCTATCGACGTGCGCTTATCACAACCGGAAGAATGCTTGGAAAAACGCCTGCATCAATGCAAAGCACTGCACGCTTTCAAGAAGCGCAGTCCGCTCTCAACGGAGCAGAAAACGCCTACGAACTCTGGGCTCGAAGAAATGGGCAACGCCAAGTCATCGACAATAAGATCTAGCATCTTCATCCACATTTTAAACAACACCCGCACTCGCGGGTGTTGTGCTATACTGTGCACATTCCCTGACTCACCATCTCTTTATTATTTTTATGGCTCGTCTCGCTCTTTCTGAACAGTCCGAACGTAAAGCCCTCCGTGGCAAACCCGCAAATAAACTCACCGACACCGACAAAGGCGTCCGTCTTTCTTCTTCTAGACCGCAACAGCAAGATCCGAGCGGATGGGTCATCAATGATCGAGTTGGACGAGGGATGTCCCATCAGAACCAAGGAACACGGCTTGATGTGCGCGATGTAAAATTTCGTACGAAAAATCGCAGTGCAAAAATCAATGAACCTCTTCCGGTCCGCTCAAACGCGATGCCTGCCTATAAGAATCTTCGAGGGGTTCTAACCGATGACTCCACGATCTACATGAATGACATCGGGAGAGCTCTCGATGGTCATGAAAAATATGGATCGCAGGCGTTTGACGTCCTTGATAAGGACGCGACTCTTGATGCGGTTGCCGGAGTAGACGCGCGTAAGAAGATGATTGGAGAATATCTCAAAATGCCCGGAAAAGAGCAACTAAATGCTCGCATGAATGAAGTACGCAAAGCGTTAAAAGGACTCAATGCCACCGATAGAGATGGCGATGCGGGCAAAATCTTACGGGCCGAAAGAAACGAATTAGCCAAGCGTCTTAACAACATCGCTCGAGAAGAAGCTCGCCCAGGAGCTGAGGCTCATGCCGCTTTCGCCACCTCTCTTATGGATGCTCTCGATCAAAAGAACGTAACTCCCGATCTCGAAGAAATGGAAGGTCGTCTTGCCGGCATTCAAGCGGCAACGACAAAACTTAACCGCTACGTCATTGGCGATAAGAAAGCCCAAGATTTACGCGCGCGCGCCACAAAATACCAGCAGACATTCGCAACACAGAAAGCAGCTGAGGCTGCAAAACCCCGCGAAGCAGGGGCGGCTGATTTTGCACGTCTCGAAGCGCAGATGGCGCAATTTCGAAAAATGGTTGGTTCTGAGAACGACCTTCGTGAGCCACAAAAAGTACGCGCACGTATCAACGAACTTCGTAAAGACGTTCATGCTCTTTCTCATATTCCTCGTGCCACCCAAAATCCTCGCTACGAAGCTCTTCTTCAAGAATTAAACGAAGGTGAACTCGCTCTTGTTGCTATGGAAGGCGACGAGCTTGCTCAGCTTTTGCAAGATGTCGGTGAAGCAGAGACAACCCTCGATACACACGCTACACCTGTGAATCGTGATGGTGCCGCCTCGACGCGTCCAGACGCGATCGATGCCGCCATGAATCGCGCTCAGAACGTCGGCGTTCGTTTGCGTGAAGCGTACGACGACTCCGATGCGCGTTTTGCGCCCGAGTATAGAAATATCAAGAACAGATTAGCCGCTGTACAAAATCGCGTTGAAGTCCTGCGTAACCCCGTCCTCTCCCCTCGCATTGAAGCCCACGCGATCGTACCAGAACGTGTCAATGAAATCCCAGAGATCAAAGAAGGTGTTGAACTGGTCGAGGAGTCTGCAGCAGCTCCAAAAAACAAACATACGGATCTCCTGAATCCGATGCGAAGCATCGAATGGCAGGTTGCCGAAGCTGAGATCCAAAGCAATGACCGAACTGCTCGTGTTCTCGCTCTTGAAGAGCAAATTCAGGCTGCGAAGACGGCTAATGAAAAGAACGTGCTTGGAGCCGAACTTGTACATGCAGCGCATCTCCAAGAAGTCGCTCTTAAACGTGAGTTTATCGTTTTGAGTGCCGAGCCTCATGAAATGGCAAAATCACTTGATAAGGCAGCAGAGATGCATACGCGTATCTTGGACGATGAGATCGGTCAAGAAGTCGTCGCCAAGATTCGCGCCCTTGAAGCCGAAGGTCAAACCCTTGATACAGAGATGGTCCGTTCGTTCAAAGACGCAGAAGAAGCGGCCTACGCTCGTAAATGGCTTAGCGTTCGACGTACATCAAAGATGGTCGAAGAAGGCATCTCTCATCTTCGTGAGTACCACGAATCTCAACTCAAATTACTTGAGCTTCGTGATCGTCTCGTAGTCGAATGCGAAAAGTGTTTTATCCCCCCAGAGCTCCGTGCCGAACTCATGGCGGCCGTCACCCCAGCTGAGCGACGCCATTTGGTAGATTCGCTCCTTGCCGACCCTGAAGCGATGGATCGCGTCCAGACCCCAGAGCAGTTTCTTATGAAGGGAGCTTTGGTCTTCAACCGCATGTTTAAAGCTCTCGGTCTTCCTCACTCTGATCGTGAGTACGCCAATAAAGATCTCGATACCCTCGTAAAAACACTTGGTCGTGAACATCATACCTTCAACGAGCTTCGTGAGGGTCGTTTGAACTTTGGCAATATTACTCCCCCCGGCGCGCACGTCGAAGTCCGTGCCGCGAGCGATGCCTATACTCTTGGTGATCCACTTGCTTCTCCTCCAGAGACCGAAGGTCCGTTCCAGCTCTTCATGAGCATCTCTGAACGCGCCGGTCGTCTCATCACGGACATGAAGGCCTTCAATGGCGAGGTCACCGACAAAGTTGTCGCGCGCTTTAACAGCCGTTTGCGAGATGCGGAGGATGACATGGGAACGTACGCCGAAACTCCAAATACCGTAAAATCTGTCTTTGACCTTGCTCAAGCCAAGCTCACCGATGCGCGCCAAGAGCTTGCGAAACTTCAACAAAAACAGGCAGCTGCTAATACTCCTGTGCCAGGCGCAGCCCCTCGCGCCACTGTTTCTCCGGATAATCTTGGCATGATTGAGCAAAATGTCTCTGCATCTCGTGAAACGATCGCAGATCTTCAGAAAGTAGAGGACCGAGCCGAAGAGCTCCTCGACCAGGTGAATGAGGCCTTAAACGATGACCGGACCATGGGAGAAGGTGAATTCAATACTCTCGACCGTGACGCCATCGTTCTCAGTGCACGTCTACGCACGATGCAAAACCATAAGGGCCTCTCTGCCTTCGAAACCGCAGATCGAGCCGTCAAGAAACTTAATACCACCTTAGACCGTTATGAAGAACGAACGATCGCGGCGGACCGTACCAACATGAACCGTCCTATCGAAGTTCTGCTAAAAACCGGTGTTGTTGCTGGCTTGAAAGGAGTGGCAGGAAACGGACCAAAGCGTGCGGCCCTATCTCACTATCTGATCGAATTGAATGGTGGCGAAGGTGTCCGTGTCGATCGTCCAGACGACGTGCAAGACGTCCTTCTCACCTTTTTAGGACGCTACTCGACCATGCATCCGATCGAGCAACGCCAAGCAGAACGTAGCTTCGCGAAAGTCGCTGAACTTCTGAATTTCACCGCTCTCTATCGTGATCTTGGGGTCATAAACCTGAATCAACTCGCGGCGCGTCTCACCTCAAAAATAGATCTTGCCCAAGCTCCAGCGAATGAGCGTGGGAGCGAAGGTCCGGATAGCAATGGTCCAGACGAGATTGAAGATCTCCTCGCTGAATTCGATGCGAGTCAGCCTGTCGACAACACCAAACTCGCGGCTTAACAAGGAATAAAAAACACCCCGAAGCTTCATGCGGAGGGGTGTTTTTAGATCTTAGCTCAATTTCTTTGTCTGAACTTCTTCTAAGATCATTTCAATCAGCGCTTGCTTTTCGAACGCGATCTGATCTTGCGAGCCGCGGCGGCGGACCATGAATGAACCGCTTTCGATCTCTTTGTCCCCCACCACAAGCATGAGAGGCATCTTCTGTTTTTCTGATTGACGAATCTTCTTTCCAACAGATTCGGGAGAATCGTCAACGGCTGGACGTAAGCCTTTCGCTTCTAATTCTTTGGCGAAGGTTCGAGCAAATTCGATGTGACGATCTGCGACTGGAAGAATCGCGATCTGCACCGGCGAAAGCCAGAGAGGAAATGCGGCGGCAAAATGCTCAATCAGGACCGTAAGACAACGCTCAATCGATCCCATAATGGCACAATGGATCATCACAATGCGCTCTTTCTCCCCCTGCTCGTTCACGCAGTTGAGATCAAATCCTTGAGGCATATTGAAGTCAAGCTGGATCGTCGCGACCTGATGCTTGCGACCAATCGCATCGGTCCCCATGAAGTCGATTTTTGGTCCGTACATCGCGGCCTCCCCTACTCCTTCCACGAATTCCTTGCCACGATTCACGATCACGGCACGCAATTGATCCTCGGCCTGTTTCCAAATCTCTGGTGTGCCCAGATACCTTTCGAACTTCTCTGGATCATGCATCGAGAGGCGAATCGAAAGCTCGAAGCCAAAGGCGGAGTAGAAACGATCGATGATATCCCAAATCGCTAACACTTCTTGCTCGATCTGTTTTTTGCGGCAAAAGACATGCGCATCGTCTTGCGTAATAGCACGGACACGAGAGAGACCGGCTAACTCTCCTGATTGCTCGTCACGATAGACCATGGTGGTCTCAGCATATCGCTGTGGCATATCACGATAGCTTCGTGGTTCACAATCAAAGATTTGAGTGTGGTGCGGGCAGTTCATGGGTTTCATCGCAAACTCATGCCCTTCACGCGTATTGATCTTAAACAGCTCGTCGGAAAATTTGGCCCAGTGGCCACTCTTAATATAGAGATCCTTTTTCGTGATATGTGGGATCGTGACCCGTTGATACCCTTTTTCTTTGCGCAAACTCCAGACGAACTCATCGAGAAGCGTTCGGAGCATCGTTCCTTTCGGGGTCCAAAGCGGGAGGCCTGAACCAACGAGCTCCGAGAATGTGAATAGACCAAACTCTTTCCCGAGCTTCTTATGGTCCCGTTTCTCTGCTTCTTCCATCATTTTGAGGTAGCTGTCGAGTTCTTGTTTGGTTGGAAAAGCCACTCCATAGATACGCGTTAACTGCGCATTTTTCTCGTTCCCACGCCAGTATGACCCAGCGAGCTTCGTCAGCTTGAAACAGTGGGGATCGATATTCGAGATCCCTTCAGAATGACCGCCTCGACAAAGATCCCAGTACGTTCCTGATTTATAGAAGGTGAGCGTTTGTCCTTGTCCTGCAAATTCGTCGATCAGCTCGTGTTTATACGGATTCTCCGGATACTCTTTTTTAGCCGCTTCTGGACTTAACTCATGGCGCTCAAATGAACTCCAAGAAGGCATAATCTCACGCATTCTTGCCTCAATGTTCGGAAGATCCGCATCTGAAATCGGCTTCGAAAATTCGAAGTCAAAATAGAAGCCGTTATCGATCGCCGGACCAATCGTACGATTGGTATCAGGCCAAAGTTCCATCACGGCTGCGGCCAAGAGATGAGCAAGCGAATGACGGAAGTGTTGAAGATGTTCTTGATCCATAAGAAGTAAATAAACAAAAAACGAAACGCTTCTAAAGAATAGTTTCGCCACGGGACCCTTCTGCGTTAAATAGAAGGGCGGTTCCACCCGTATTCCCCGATCAAATCGGGGCACTTCGTTATCGATTGTCTGCGCTGGTTGGTGAGGCCAGGGATAGAAAGATCATGCCAGAAAAGAAGGAAAGACGTCAACTCGAACAACAGATTAAATGCACAGCAAGGCTCTACCCATCCCCCGTCCTTTGCGCTACTGTCTTCGCCATCTATGCCGCAGCGACAAGGAGCCATCCCCTACCAAATCATCCGCGATATGATGGCCGCGGGCTATATCAAAGGCGCAAGAGAAGAGCATATTCAGCCCGCTTCGCTCGATTTAACGATCACCGACGAAATCTATCGCATGCGCGGATCGTATCTTCCACGTACCGGAGAGCCGATTCGAGCGATTCTTGAAAAAGGGGCTCTCTTTAAGCATCACGTTGATCGACCACTCGAACATAATGGCATCTACTTGATCAAGCTCGCGGAGACATTGGAACTTCCGCCAGGAATCCATGCAACGACAAGTAACAAAAGCTCTTCGGGGCGTATCAACTTGCGCGGCCGTCTCATCGCCGATGGTGTCCCCCGTTTTGACGATGTTCCAGCGGGCTATCGTGGCACGCTTTGGATCGAAGTGATCCCGAAATCTTTTCCAGTCCTGCTCCATCCGGGTGATCGCGTCAATCAAATGCGCTTCTTCCATGGAGACGCCCGTCTAACAACACTCGAGCATCGGATTGCCTTTGATCGTTATGGCCTCTTGCGTGATGCCGACGGCAACCGCATTCCGACAAGTGATGAATATGTAGGCAAGGGGATCACGATGACGGTTGACCTTCTCTCACGAGACATCATCGGTTGGCGTGCGAAAAGTGCGATCTTAGCCATCCTTGATACTGCCCGTTTTGATCATGATCCAGAAGACTTTTTCGAACCGGTCTTCCGTCCTAAGAGCGATGAGATTGTCCTTCACCCTGATACGTTTTTTATTCTGGCAACCAAAGAACGGATCCTTGTTCCCCCAGATATGGCGTGTGAAATGGCTGCCTATGACGCCTCAAAAGGAGAATTCCGCTCTCACTTTGCTGGATTCTTTGATCCAGGCTGGGGCTGGCATACTGATGACCGACAACGTGGCACGATTGGTGTTCTTGAAGTCGAGGCCTATAGCCACGACTTTGTCCTACGTGATGGCCAGCCTATTTGTCTCATGGTGAATGAACACATGATTGCGCCACCAGAAAAACTCTACGGCCAAGATCTCAAATCCAATTACAGCGCTCAACAAGGGCCGCGTCTCGCAAAGTGGTTTCGGACAAAATAACTACTTCTTTTTCTTTCTGGTTCCGTTCGCAGGAAGCTTCTCCCAAAATCGGCGTTTTCCTTCTTCAACGCCAGGTTGATCAAACGCATTAATATCAAAGAGCTCTCCAAGATACGCCGTCGCAAGCAGGAAGAATTGAAACAGCTCTCCCAAATGATAGGCGTCGAGCTTCGGAAGAAAAAGCGTCTCGTTTGGCCTGCCTGCAGTTGTAAGTGCTTCAGCCGTCGCTGCTCGCTCCGCATGGATGACTTCTTGTAACGAACGCTTCGACAAACCGTACATCGGTCCCTGTTCTTTTTGTAACGTAGGAAGGCGGAGACGGGCTTCTTTAAACTGTTCAATTTCAATAAAAGTAATCACCTTATCACGTGGCCCTTCGATATAGAGTTGAATCTGCGAGTGCTGATCGGTAGCTCCAAGAGCAGCAATAGGGGTTGGACCAAATTCAATCTGTGTCCCCCGTCTGGTTTGCGCTTTCGCCAGACTCTCGGCCAGAAGCTGACGATACCAGCGAGCAAACGACTGTAGCTTGCTGCTATAGGGCATGAGTACAAACAGTGCTCTTCCGTATTTTAAGAGATGCTCAGCATGGAGCATCGCGTATTGCGCCGGCAATTGTTCAACGATCGGACGACGCTCAAAGAGCGATTGCTGCGCCTTTGCTCCCGCTAAGAGTTTTTTGATATCAATCCCCGCCCACGCCGCGGGGAAAAGTCCCACATCCGTGAGAACCGAAAACCGCCCCCCGACATCGTTTGGCACAAGCAAGGTCAGATAACCCTCTTTTACCGCAAGGCTTCGTAACGTCCCACGTAGACCATCGGTAGTGGCGACAATATGTTTGGCAAAGTGTTTCCCTACCGCCTGACGCAATCGTTCACGGGCAATGAAAAAGGCACTCATAGGCTCGATCGTATCGCCGGACTTGGAGACGATATTGATCGCGGTCTTCTTCCAGTTCAAAGAACCAAGGATCTGCTCGAGCTCATCAGGATCCGTGTTGCCTCCCACAAACAGCACGCGCTTTTTTGCCGGTAAAGCTTCAAGAATGGTGCGGGCCCCAAGATCGGAACCACCAATCCCACAGACTAGCAGGGTATCAAACGCAGCCGTGGCACGAACGACTGTTTGAATCCGCTTGAGCATTCTCTGATCCGTCGGGGCCGACATCCAGCCCAGAGGAGCCTGTGCGATGTTTTTACGCAGATCATCTCGTGCGGTTTCGAGAGATTCTTGATAAGCATGGGCGAGCTCTTGAATCGAGCCACCCGGAAGAAACGAAGACGAGACATCAAAGCGCAAAGAGGGTCGTGTAGACATACTTCAGAAGTTTAGCACGTGTGCTATCATAGCCAATAATGTCGTTCTTTCGTACGAAGCCGAAGCCGTGTGACTTCCTTGCCATTGGCGATTGCGTGGTTGATGTTTTTTTAACGATCGAAGAAGCATCGGTGGCCTGCGAACTGAAACGGGAAGCTTGTAAGCTCTGTCTCCCCTATGGAGAAAAAGTTCCTCTCAAATCTATTACCAAAATTGCCGGGGCTGGGAATGCCTCAAATGTCGCGATTGGAGCATCGCGCTTAGGTTGGCAAAGCGCTATCTATAGCATTGTCGGAAATGACGGAAATGGCCAAGAGATCCAAGCAATCTGGAAGCGCGAACGGGTTCATACCGATCTTATTCAGATCGATCCTATTCACGAGACGAACTACCACACCGTGCTTCATTTTCAGGATGAACGCACTATTTTGATTTATCACCAGCCCCGTCAGTACGCGCTCCCGACCCTCCCCGAGACACGTTGGGTGTATTACACCTCTTTGGGAAAAGGCCATGAACGTCTTGAATCGCAATTTTTACATTATCTAAAGCGCCACCCCGAGATACAGCTCGTATTTCAACCAGGCACCTTCCAACTGCGACGCGGAAGAAAAGCAATCACTCCCGTTATCGGTCGAACGACCATCTTTGCCGTAAACAAAGAAGAAGCGCAGCGCCTTCTAGAAACAGACACGAATTCTTTCACGGAATTAACCAAGGGCTTCCATCACCTTGGCACAAAGATCGTCGTGATCACCGATGGGAGCAACGGTTCATATGCGAGCGATGGCAAAACAATCTGGTTTTGCCCTATTTTTCCGGGACATGTCGTGGAACGCACAGGCGCCGGTGATAGCTACACCCTTGGATTCACATACGGCTATGACCAAACCGGTTCGATTGCTGAGGCGATGCGCTATGGCACCGCAAATAGCTGGAGCGTCGTTCAACAGATCGGTCCTCATGCAGGCCTTCTAAGCGCTCGGTCTCTGCGACAAACCTTAAAGAAATTCTCTACCATCACCGCGAGTGAGCACAAAGAACTAGCTTTAAAAAAGCGCGTGATGAAGAAGAAGTCTTAACCCCCCTGGCCCCCTATGCTCGTCTCCGCTACCTCCCTCCTCCAGCGCGCCCGTCGTGAACATTTTGCTGTCCCCGCCTTCAATATTAACGACCTGGAAATCTTGAAATCGGTCATGGCCGCAGCAACCGAGCTGCGCTCCCCGGTGATGGTACAAACGTCTGAGAGGGCCATCGAATATGCGGGTATGGGATATTTAATTGCCATGGTTCGGGTCGCCGCCGAAGCCAAGCTCCCGGTCGTGCTTCATGTCGATCACGGCAAGAATCTCAAAACGATTCACGAAGCCATCAAACGCGGCTATACCAGCGTCATGTTTGATGGTTCTTCACTCCCCTATGAAGAAAACGTGAAAAAAACGCAACAAGTCGTCGCCTGGGCGCATGCCAAAAAGATCTCGGTCGAAGCCGAAATCGGGGCCTTGAAAGGGATGGAGGATTTCGTGAACGTCGCGGCTCGCGACGCCTCATTGACCCAACCCGACCAAGCCGCTAACTTTGCCAAAGCAACGCGATGTGACAGTTTAGCGATCGCCATCGGCACGGCCCATGGTGCTTACAAATTTAAGGGAGAAACACATCTTGATTTAGCTCGATTAAAGAAGATCGCCGCCCTCGTAAACAAACCCCTGGTGCTTCACGGTGCTTCTGGGGTATTGGAAGACGTTATCGATATTGCCGAGCGCTATGGCGCAAAGATTGGCGATGCCCGTGGCGTGCTTGATAGCGATATCAAAAAAGCGATCAAACTTGGGATTGCGAAAGTAAATATCGACACCGATCTTCGTCTGGCCTTCACCGCCGGCATTCGCGAAGCGGTCCATGATCTTCCAAAAGTGATTGATCCACGCAAATTCCTTGAACCAGCGTCGCTCCTCATGACCGAAGTTGCAAAGCGAAAAATGAAACTCTTCGGGAGCGCCGGAAAAGCCTAGCTTTATGCGTCGTGCGAAAAAAACAATCGAGCACCCTTTAATCGAGGCATTGGGCTGGTACGGTGTGATCGCGATCTTGCTCGCGTATACTGCCGTCACATTTGAACTTACATCGGTTCATCACCCGCTCTATCTTCTCCTAAACTTAACCGGCTCTATCGGCATTCTCTACGAAGCCTGGATCAAAAAAGATTGGCCCGCTTCCGCTCTCAATGTTGTTTGGGCAGCGATCGCTCTCATCCAAATCATTCGAATCTTGTTCTGAAAGAACTTGCATCCTTCGCTGTTCTTTCGTAGTCTAGGAAGAGATTCGCTTTTCGATACGACTATGCGCTTATTTATTGCCTGTCTGCCCTAGTATTCCTGCGTTTTTTAGGCCTTTCTTTCTTTTTTGTTTTTCTTTCACATTCTATGCAATCTCTCACGCTCACTCCTCGAGCTATTTTGATCGATGTTATTCCGCCGACGATGACGAAAAAAATGGCGGAACGACGTCTGTTAGAACTCGATTCTCTCACCCAAACCTATGGCGGTATTGTCGTCGTTGAACTGATCCAAAAACGAGCGACTCCTGACTATCATACCTACATCGGCTCTGGGAAAATTGAAGATCTCATCGAAATCGCCAAAGCCGAGAAGGTCCGACTCGTGATCGTCAACAATCTTCTTAAGCCGAAACAGATGTTTGAACTTGGCGAGATTCTTCGGAAACACGACATTCATGTCTGGGATCGCATCGATCTCATTCTGAAAATCTTCGCCAAACACGCCAAAACAGCCGAAGCAAAACTGCAGATTAAACTGGCGGCGATTGATCATATGGGACCACGCATTTTTGGTATGGGCATGGAACTGATGCAGCAGGCCGGTGGTATTGGAGGGCGCGGTGGACAAGGAGAATCGAACACCGAGATCATGAAGCGTCACTTACGTGGACAAGCCGATCATATTCGGAAACAACTTGATCGTCAGGCGATCTCTCGCCAAGGTCATCGCGCCAGACGTGATCGGGTTGGTCTCAAAACCGTTTCGATCGTCGGCTATACCAATGCCGGAAAATCTTCTCTCTTAAACGCGCTGACGCATAAAGGCGCGTATGTCGCCAACCAACTGTTCGCAACGCTCGATACGCGCATCGGTGAATTATGGCTGCCTGAACCCAAAGCATCGATTCTCCTCTCAGACACAATTGGCTTCATTCAAGACCTTCCGCCTCAATTGATTAGCGCCTTTCGTTCCACTCTCGATGAAACGGTAGATGCCGATCTTCTCCTTCACGTGATCGACGTGAATGATCCCTATCTCCACGAGAAGATCGCCGAAGTCGAAGGGATTTTATCTCAATTGAAGGTAGAAGATACGGAGAAAATCTATGTCTTCAACAAGATTGACCTGAAAAAACGCTTGCCGATCGCGAGCCTTAAAAAGCGATATAAAAAGTTCCGTCCTATCTTCGTCTCTGCTCACACCAAAGCGGGCCTTGATGAACTCAAACAAGCACTCACCGAACAGTTCTTTCCCACAAAGAAAAACAGCTAATAACAGGTTATAAATCGCGTCGTATCTCACCTCTTGGATCTGCTAAGAGCATGGATATGACGTCTTTTGTTTAAATCTTACCTCCTTCTAAAAGGGGTATTGACGAAGAAGCGGAAAAGCCATAATTTATGCGCTTCCTCGTGGCAAGGAGCCTCTTTCGTGGATAGAACGAGCAATGACCTGGGAACGGCTCTGGGGATCGGAACAGGAATCATCCTGATCACCACCCTCTTCGGCCTGAACTTAGGCTCGACCGCGATCCCCTTCTCACCGCGCTCACGGCGAGAAGAAGCTCGTGTATCGTTCGTAGGCGACGCTCCCATCATCCTGGCAGAAGCCGCTACGACCGAATACGTCAACTGCGATACCGAACATCGTCACGGCATCTCTTGGTGCAGGCTCTGGGCACCCGGGCCGATCGAGCGTATCATCGTCGCCGTCAGACCCTGGCGATCGCTTGAGTGCCGACGCACAACGCCGCTCGTCTGGATCGATGACCGTCCAGAGACCACGACGTTCGTGGGGGTCGAAGCTCACAAGAGCTATACCCACTGCATCTACCTCGTCCGACGGACCACTATCTCCTCGGACGGACTCTAACCGCTACCGCTCTCCTCCAAACTCATGGATCTCGAGAGCTTCTTTTTTATCTAGCGAATGAGTTGTCAGACAGGCCTTATTTCAGTACCGTAACCCCATGTCCGCCTCTCTCCTCCAAACGACCTATCTGCGAATCGCACCTCATCTTCGTGAAGGGATCGAACGCCTCGCGCAAGCAGTCAAAAACGAACCGACCGTTGGAGCCATTCCTCCACGTGCGCTTTTGGTTGGAGGCTTCGTCCGTGATCTCCTCCGAGGTGAATGTTCGCTCGATGCGGACGTCGAAATCTACGGAGTCCCCGCCGATCGATTATTTGAACTCGTGCACACGCTTTTTCTAGACAACGTTCATGACGTTGGTCGCCAATTCGGTGTCCTCCACATCCCTCTCGCGGAAGATTGCTCCATCGATATCGCGTTGCCACGACGTGAATCAAAGATGCAAGAAGGGCATAAAGGGTTTGATATTAAAAGTGACCCCTTTCTTCCTTTGATCGATGCCGTTCGACGTCGTGATTTCACCATCAATGCCTTGCTTTGGGATCCAATCACACACGAACTCATCGATCTTGTGCGTGGGCAAGAAGATCTCGCCCAAAAACAATTACGCGTCGTGGATCCACTCCATTTTCCTGAGGACCCGTTACGTATCTATCGTACCGTTCAATTCGCCTCTCGTTTTGGGTACGAGATCGAATCACAGTCCGAAAAACTCCTTCGTGAAATGGTCTTTGCAGGAGAACTAGAAACCCTTTCTCCAGAACGCGTCACCGAGGAATTAAAAAAACTCTTCCTTCAATCTCCACATCCTTCCGTCGGGATGGAATGGATGCGTCGCCTTGGGATTATCGAACATTCCTATCCTGAACTTCAAGCCATGATTGACACGCTCCAAGAACCTGAATGGCATCCTGAAGGAGATGTCTGGATCCATACCCTTCTTTGTCTTGATAAGGCCGTAGAACTGATTCGAGCAAATGGAACATTTTCTGAAGAAGAACGTCTTCAAATTTTGGTTGGAGTCCTTTGTCACGATCTTGGCAAACCTCCCACGACACAGATCGTAGAGAAGAACGGGATTAAACGCGTCCGTTCTCTTGGTCATCAAGAAGCGGGTAAAGCCCCAACAGAATCACTTTGTAGCAAGTGGACATTCAACGCCTCGATTATCTACGCCGCACGCATGATCGCCTTAAACCACCTTCGGCCCGGAGAACTCTATCTCAAAGAACAAAAGGGAGAGCTCGCTGAGGAAGCCTACGCCAACGCGATCCGAAAAATGCTGAAGCGTATTTTCCCTCTCTCGTGGCGCGTGCTATTAACAGCCGCCGAAGCTGACTACCGTGGCCGTGCCCTCCCAGAGGTACAAACGGGGCCTTATGCACACGGAGATCGTTTTCGTGAACTGATCCAAACGTACAATCTCGATGAAACGGCCCGCACGCCCCTCATCTACGGACGTGAGCTCATGGAGAAATTCGATTTAAAACCCGGTAAACATCTCGGTGAGCTTTTACGCGCCATCGAAAACATGCGCGATGACGGTAAAATTAAAACCAAAGAAGAAGCGTTTCTCTACGCTCAAGATCTACTCGCGGGAGGGCATTATCATGAAGCAATGCATTAAATAGAAAAAACGATCCCTTCTTACGTCATCCTCGCACGCATGTGCGGGGATCCAGCGTAGATGAATTCGAGAATATAGACGCTATTCTTTTGTCGATCCCTGGATCCCCAGGCTAACGCCTGAGGATGACGTAAAGAAAAGGGTAGACGCGCTCCTACTCCCTCTGCCCTAATAAATGAAAGTGAAGATACCCGACTTTTTGAAAGCCTGGGCCATTGGTGGTAACCCGATATTTACTCAGTTTTTGTGACCGAACAATCTCTTGAATAAGGGCGTAGGCATCGATTAAGTACGGCTCTTCTGTGGGCGTAAGCGTTCCGATATCTTTGATGTCTCGCTTTGGCACAATGACCACGTGGAATTCGTCCTGCGGGAGCGGATGAAGGAAGGCGATGCTTTTTTCTGTTTCGGCGACCGTGAGCGGTAATGCTCTTCCAATTTTTTGAATGCCGATGGCAGCAATAAGACCGGTGATTTCATTTGGTCGCAAACAGGTTCGTTCACAGCGATGAAAGCGGAGGAAGAACCGTGGTTGAACCTGTGAAAAAAGTGCAGCCCCAATCCAAATGCCGATCCCATAGGCAATCGTGAGAGCCGTAACAAGAGCGCCAGTTGAGAAGCGTCCTGAAGAAGAGCGTAAACGAGAGCTGTGCACCACAAGTACAGAGAGTATACCAAACTTTATAGACAAAGAGGGCCGGAACGCGTACAGAGGATATAGACAGATCTCTCGTTTCCCGCCATACTGCGCCTCGATCTATGCTTCCTCTCCCGATCGCCAAACTCAAACTCGGCAAAGACGTGCCTGTACGCGCAGGTCATCCTTGGGTTTTTTCTGAGGCGATTCAAGAAGCCCCTCAGGCGGAGGCAGGGGGATTAATTGAAGTACGAGATAATCGTGGACAATCACTCGGAATCGGGATGTGGAATCCGCATACATCCATCCGGATTCGCCTGTTGAGCCGAGATACGAGCACGACCATTGATGTCGCCTTTTTTTTAAAACGCTTCCAAGCGCTCACGTGCTGGAAAAAAACACATCTTCCCCCAGAGACGAACGGGTACCGCTTAGTTCATTCGGAAGCAGATGAACTTCCTGGACTCATCGTTGATCGCTATGCGCATACGTTTGTCTTCCAGATCCATACCGCCGGTATGGATCGTTTTCGATCCTTGATTATAGAGGCACTGACGCAATTTGGAACCGAGGAAGAGATGTCTCCCCTCCTCATCGTCGAACGATCGGATCTTGATGGTCGTACCCAAGAAGGCCTGCGTCCTCGTCAACCAGAAATTCATCTGGGTCGTATTTCTGAATCCGTGGTCTTTCAAGAGTACGGTCTCCAATTTTCCGCCGATGTCATGAAAGGGCAAAAAACCGGCTTTTTTCTTGATCAACGCGAAGCGCGTCATCGCGTCTTCGAACTCGCGCGTGGAAAACGCGTCCTCAACCTTTTTGGTTATACCGGTGCCTTTAGTGTTCATGCTCTGATGGGAGGAGCTTCATTCGTACAAACGGTTGATGCTTCTCGTCACGCCCTTGAAGGCTGCGAAGAACAAATGCGTTTAAATGGGATCGACCCTCAAGACGAAAGTCGCGTTGGCCTGCTCGAAGCAGATATTTTTGAGCTTCTGACCGAAGACACTCTTCCGGGTGGACCGTATGATTTGATCATCTGCGATCCTCCGGCCCTCGCAAAAAGCGCTTCACACGTCCCGCAGGCATTAAAAGCGTATACCTTTTTAAATAGCGCGTGCTTAAAACATCTAAAACCCGGCGGGATCCTCGTTGCCTCTTCTTGTTCCGGACGCGTAGAACCCGAAGATTTTCGCAACGCCCTTCGTCTCGCTTCAGGACGTGCGAGTCGAACCGTCCGCCTCCTTGATTGGATGACGCAGCCCGTCGATCATGCCGAACGTCTTGCTTTCCCTGAAGGGAGATATTTGAAAACAGCAATTTTAGAGGTTACTGACGTTCTTTTTTAAAGAACGAGATCTCAAGCGTCGCCGCTACCGACCGACCGTGATATAATAGGTGCAGTCATTCTTATTTTTGTCCTTTTATCGTATGGAAAGACGTGGCGGTGGTACTCCTAAACCCCCTCAAAGGGGGACTTCGGGAGTGGAGTGGGCCCCTTTAAAAAGAGACCGAGCACCTGCGGCATCTCAAACACGGAGGGAACGGGCGGCTCCTACTTTAGTAGTACCTCCTCTTGCAAGAACCCGCTGGGAAAGCGCTCAAAAAACGATGACGCAAGAGCAAGCTGAAAAAGTCTCCGCTCTCGAAGAAGGGATCCGAAGCGCGCGCAGGGGGCTAGACCAGATTCGAGAAGCTTTTGATTATAAAGCAAATGACCCCGACCTCAGAAAACTAGGTGCTGATATAGATACGTGGGCAACACATTATGGCCCGAAGAGAGAAGGGTTTGGAGAAAAAATAGGGCGCTTTGTGGATACACAAGAATCAAGATTACGAGCAGATGCGCGCCAGTACTACGCCCTCGAACGAAGTTTGGAACGGCTCGAAATCGATCTTCTTACTTACAAACAACAGCACGGTTTATCTTAGTGGATCTTCTTGCTGCACTCCCTTGTGGGGCTTCACGGGATTTGTTACGCTCTCCCCCGTTCGTGGGAGCGCGCTCGGACCTGAGCTGCAACGGTCGCGCGGCCTGTACTTAGTAGCCTCCGGGCGAATGGTACCTGCCCGCACCTGACCAGTTCTGGGCGGGCGCCTTCCTCCGAACCCTTGCCGATCAAGACACCGATCGCTAGGATGCAGACGACAATTCACGCGGGTATCGTATAGTGGTTATTACTCCAGCCTTCCAAGTTGGAGAGGGGGGTTCGATTCCCCCTACCCGCTCCAGCACAAAAGAACCTCCCAGGGGTTCTTTTGTTTGTCGTTACGTTCTAAAGTTCAACCCCATGTGCTATACTAAACGAAATAGCAATAAATTTCGCAAACGCAGGTAAGCGAAAAAGTTTTTTCATCATTTTTATGGAAAACACACGAAACGCGGCTGGACTTGGGTATAAAGAACGAGAAAAATCATGTATTCTTGTGATGGCAGCCTCCGAGAGAGGCATCGGTCACATAGCAAAAGGGTTACCAAATCAAGATGCGTACGCTGTACACCAATCACGAGAATCAGGTGAGCCGACGATTATCGTTGTTTCTGATGGGGTAAGTAACTGTCCACGAAGTGAAGTCGGTTCATCATTTGCCGTCCAAACAGCGCTGGATGCTGTCAAGGACTTCTGCGCTAAGATACCAGGCAACACAGCAGAGAATCTGAGCGAGCGTGTAAAGGCAGATCTCGTTCCAAACATCATCGCGGCCTGGCGCCGAGCTGTGGAGCAGCATATTCGAGACAACCCTTTCTCACATGCGGATCAGGAGCGATTACAGACTCTTAGGAAAGAAGAGAAGACTGAATTTTATCGCAAAAAATTGGGCCATATGTATGCGACAACGCTTGTGCTTGTTGCAACGACAGAAGGATATACCATCGCGCTACAAATTGGTGATGGCGACATTGCCTTTGTGAATAAAGATGGGACAAAACTGACACGTCCATTGAATGAACCGAATGAACTAGGAGATGAAACAGTTGCGTTAAGCAGCAAGGATGCGGAACGCAAAGCGCGAATTTTTATTGCCGGGCCGGGTCGTGGTGGAATGGTTATGGTGTCAACGGATGGCGTAGAAAAATCTTTTACGACCAGACAAGGCTTTGACAAGTTCGTGAAGGGTACAATGGTTACCTTACGAACTAATAGCGTTGAGGATGTACAAAAAAGTTTACCAAAATGGCTGAAAGAGATGGCTCAAGATGAAGGGGCTGGAGATGACGCAACCCTGGTTTTGATGAAGTCACCGGAATGAACTGCCACCACAAGCGGGCGGGATATCAGGGATCAAGGCGCTCCATTCCAATCTTTCGCAGGTGGATGATCAAGAAAGTATTCAATCCGGCTTAAAAGCACCCTGGTTGGACCATCGTTTGGATAGGATTGGAACAGACCCTGACAAAGAACATACGCCTGTTTAAAAGATTGCTCGAAATAGAGACTGAGTGCTTGTTCAAAACGATAGATTTTCTCTCGTTCTTTTTTATGTTTTCATCAAACAAAGCGATTGATAAGTTGCCCAATTAAATCCAGAAAACTCCCCACTGATGAAGCGAGGAGTTTTCTTGAAAATCATTAATTTTGTGGTTGAACCGTTGCATTTTGATTTTGCAGCATCTTTCCACGAGGACCGCCCCGGTGTCCCTCGTGACCGCCCATGCGGCGATGACTGCCACCAGGAACCTTACCGAGGAGATCATGGAGATAGCGCTTATCGATCCCTTGCTGCGTGGCCCAATTTTCGAGATCTGTGCGATACTGTTTCATCTGCGTTTCTCGTTCAGTCTGTGAGAGCGAGCGCAAAGCATCGTGTTTTGCTTTCACCTCTTTGGCTTTTGCAATAATGGCGTTTTTCTGTGCCTCCGTCAGCTTACCCCGAGTGACTTCTGTCGTGAGACGCTCTCCTAAACGAGTTAACATTTCGTTAAAACGCTGACCTTCTTGGTCTTGGAAAAACTGTTGGACGTCGCTCTTATTTAAGTTAAAGCGCTGTACCAATGCTTGAATCAGTATTTCCTGACGATCTTGAGGAGAAGTCTGTGTCGCTGGAGTCGCAGCGAAGACAGGAACGGCGGCAGTAGCAGCTAAACTAAGGCCAGCAAGACCAAGAAAAAACCGATGGGACATCTTCATAGAGAATGATTGAGAAGGAATAGTTTTTGGAGCTCCATGACGGTATACGCGCCGGTTGAGTTTTGTTTGCAGCCTTTATCGTATAGATGGCGGTGGGATCCCGGGACGGCCATGATAGAGACGGATCATGCGCGCAAGAAAAACCTCCCGGGCCTGAATACGACCTTGAATAGTGACGGTCTGACCTGGGCGTATAAAACCCCACTGCTTCAGCTGCTCTGGGCTTACGATGAAATGCCAAAG
>CAYHTN010000010.1:0-22346 GCA_964359565.1 uncultured Gammaproteobacteria bacterium | reverse complement strand
AGCCACAGACGACCTGGCTGCTCTTCACGGCTCTGCCCTTCCCGCTGCAGATCTTGGCGACCATCCTCATGGTCAGCCTGAGCGCGGCGCTGATGATGTCCATGGACACCTCGTGGAACGTCGTCACTACCCGGTTCTACTTCCTACGCAACCTCGGGCAGGGAGTGAGCTGGGCCGCGCTCGGGCGCATGCTCTGGGAGGACGTGAAGACGTTCTTCGGACTCGCCATCCGGCTCACCGCCATCGCGGTGATGACGAGCTACAACATGATGTCGGGCGAGCTCAGCTTCTACCGGCCGGAGATCCTCGCGGAGGCCCGGCACGAGGAGCAAGAAAACATTCGCCGCATCCAGGACCGGGCACTCCGCGAGGAGCTTCCCCCCTACGACGCGACGATCGCGACGATCCGCAACTCCACCCCGAATCGGGAGGGCATCTGCGAGACCGACCGCTGCCGGCGCAAGCAGGCGATCTTGACCCGACACATCGCGCGTCGCGAGACCCTCAACCGCGAGGTGGAGGTCGCGACGCGCGCCGCCGAGCACGAGGCCGCCGGCCTGAGCGGCTCAGGGCGGCGCGGCGCTGGCTCCGCCTACCGCGCCCAGCTGGCCAACCAGCAGGCGAAGGAACGCGCCCGCGACGCCTTCGAAACCGCGGCCGCCCGCGAGCTCGAGGTTTTCGACCACGAGGTCGATAACCAAGTGGCGGCGCTCGCCGCCCAGCGCGAGGCCCGGCGACGCGAGATCATGAACACGGACCCCGACACGCTTGCCCGCCAGTACAAGGCCACGTGGCGGGTGGAGCTGGGAATCCTGAACCAGCGCCGGATCCTCGCGAAGCTCATGACCCGGAACCCGGACATGCGCAGCACGCGCGACCGGATCCAGGCCTTCCTCATCATCCTCCAGGCCCTCGCCATCGGGATCAAGTTCTTCCGCCCGGACGCCGTGCGGATCTACCTGTCTCCCGCGGCGCAGGCCCAGGCGGGCAACGAGGAAGCCAAGGCCGAGCTCGAGGCCATCGGCGTGACGAGCCCGCGCGCGCTCGCGCTCGACCCGGACCTGCGCGCACTCGAGGAGCAGATCTACACGCTCTTCGTAGCGATCGTCGCCGAGCAGCGCAACCTGCACGCGCGCATCTCGATCCACGTCCGCAACGCGGACGGCACGTTCGTGACGCACTCGGAGATCGAGCACAGGCTCGAGAACGAGTGGAACCAGCACGCGAACGGGGCTGTGAAGGGCGACAAATATACGCACTTCCGCAGCCTCGTCGACGAGCTCGACGCTCTTGTCCTCCTCTACGGCAAGCTCAATGGCGGCAACGTCCCGAGCTGGCCCAAGGAGCTGAACCACGGCATCGACCCCCGCTTGCTCGGCAACGAGCCCTGGCGGGTGAACAAGGGGGAGCTCACCACGAACCACGGGTGGATCGACCCGGAGGCGCGCAAGAACGAGCACGAGGCCATGCAGCGTGAGATCGAAACCCTGCGACGCGAGATCGTCGAAGCAGTGCTCGCCCTCAACGCGAACAGCATCGGAACCCTCGAGGACCCGGTCTACGCGCCGCCCATGATCGTTCGTGCCCTGCGTGCGAAGTGGTGGAACGCGAACGGGGAGCCGGCCTACCGCCGTCTCACCATCGCCTACACCGCCCTCGAGCAGAGCAGCGGGGCGATCCCAGAGTGGAGGCTGACCCTCCAGGGAACGTCGCTCCCCGTCGACCCCCGCGACTACAACGCAGTCCGACGGTACGCGCTCTTCCCCACCGAGGCGGAGCTCGGAGCGATCCGGGGAGGAACAGCCGGCTTCAACCCCGACTGGACCCCCGAGCGGCGCCCACCGCCCCCGCTGCCCCCGGCGCCCACCGCACAACCCGCACCCCTGATGGCGAATCCCGCCAACGGGAACGACGACGGCAAGGCCGATGTCGTTCCCGACACCGACGAGGTGAAGGAGGTGCTCGACGACCTCCACGTGCTCGGCGCCACGCCCATCGCGCCGAAGTCGGTGACGCCCCTCAACTAGTCTCTGCCACTCAGCGGAGGCTCTCCCCCCGGACCCGATTAACGCACACACTCCTCGCGTTGATCCGGTCCCTCTTTTTTTACCAAAAGAGACACAGCATGCTGTGTCTCTACGAGATCCGAACGTATTTTGTTATTAATTCGTTTTCTTGAATCCAACCTTGAACACGGGTTCGTATTTGTTGTTGTATTCGTCCATGATCTCGATGGTTTCGCCTTTCATGAATTCGCTCAGGACCATGTCATTTAACAATTGCTCATCTGATTGGAGATCTCCTTTGAGACGATCAAGCTGCGCAAACTCCGTCACAAATTCGGCCCGAATCGCGGCTTCGACCCGAAGCTTCTTATCTTTCAAGCGCTCCATATCTTCGAGAAGTTCTTGATAGGTTTTTGAATTACCTAAAGCTTCTTTATAAAGCGCCTGTAAATCTTTGCGTTTTTGCTTTTTACCCTTGATACGATCAAAGACAGATTGGATATCGGCCATAGAAGGAATGAACAAATAAATGAGACGACTGGGAGTGTAGCACTGACTTACAGAGAGATCTACTTTCCTCCCAATATCGCCTTCGCAAGGACGACAAAGGAGAAGGACCTCCTTTCATACGTCATCCTCGGAAAATCACTCGATAAGTAAGGATATCAAGAGGTGATTTATCCGGGGATCCAGGCCTCACGAACGACCAGTGAGTGAAAAGAGATATCCGTAGATTTTATCCTCTGATAGATTTTAGTCGTCGCTTCTCGCTCCTCCACCTGGATCCCCGGACAAATCACCCATTTATACCCTTAATTGTTGAGTGATTTTCCGAGGATGACGTAGAGAGAAAAGGCTACCTTGTCCCTCGTATACTTCGGGACGGAGATCTCTCCGCGGAGCCTGCCCCGTACTTGATACGGGGGTCGAGATGACATAAACGGGTATAGCTACTGTCGTTTTTATCTAATATTAGCCAAATAGTTTTAGCATTTGTTTACCCCTGACTTACATTATTTTATTGACAACAAAGCGAAATTATGCTAGCATCCCTGGTTAGATAGGTCTTTGAGAACTTACGCGTTTGGAGGCAGAACTCGTCATGACTACCCGTTAGTTATGCGCCGAACGTGTAAGTTCTTCTTTATTCTCTTGTTTATTGACACCCCATGCTTATGAAGGGACTTCTCCCCCGTTTGTTTGCAGCCGCCGCGATCGCGTTCATGGTCGTCGGTTCGTTTGGTGCCGTGCCAACCGCGCAAGCTGTCGTTTCGAACACCCTGATCAAGGGATCGAGCCCAGCCGTCTATTGGTACGCGTCTAACGGCAAGCGCTATGTCTTCCCAAATGTGAAGACGTTCTATACTTGGTTTACCTCGAATGATTTTGGTCGTGTCCAAGTGATCAGCGATTACGAATTGAGTCAGATCTCTCTCGGTGGCAACGTCACCTATCGTGGTGGCGCCAAACTCGTGAAGGTCACGACTGATCCTCGTGTCTACGCCGTGTCTCGTTACGGCACGCTCCGCTGGGTTACGAGCGAATATCTCGCCGCTCAGTTGTACGGTGCGAACTGGCGCTACCAGGTCGAAGATCTTCCAGATGCGTACTTCACGAACTACACCACGGGAAGCCCGATCTACAGCGCTTCTGATTTCAACGTAAGCAACGAATACAATGGCGTGCAGTCCCCAACGGATAACATCAGCAATCTTTGGGCGAATCCTGTCACGAACCCATCGTATCCGTATCCTTCTTACCCATCCGGTTATCCAAGCTATTCGAACTATCCATATTACAACGATAGTTTCAATAGTTCGACCTACATTTCTGGCAGCATCACGAACCGTTGGATGAGTGGGGATCAAGAAGCGATTACCTATACTGCTACGATCTATAATCGTAACACGGCTTTGAGCAACGTATTCATCCAAATTTTGGATGCACGCACCGGCAGCGAACTCGGTCGCTGTTCTGCGACGGAAACCTGTGCTACGACCCTGGCCAGCCGCGATCTGAAGAACGTCACGATCTACGCCCGTGCGGTTGATCAACGCGGGAACGCAATTACTTCAAGCAAGATCGATGCCACTTATGGTCGTTCGAACTGGTACTCGTACCCATATCAACCATCCTACCCAGCCACCTTTACGGGCTCTGCTCGTTTAGCGGCAAGCCGCACGGACGTCTCCTACAACGAAGGAGTCACGTTTACGGCGTATATCGATACGGTTTCGACCGATATCAGCAATGTACGTGTACGGATTTATACGGTGTCCGATGACTACGAAATGACAACCTGCACCGGTCGCTGGAGCTGCAGCACCAACGCCTTGAGCTGGAGCCGTGTCGACAATCAAACCTTCACGGTCCAATACTACGCCGTCTTGAGCGATCAATATGGTCGTAGCTTGGCTCGTGTGTATTCTCCCCTCATCACCGTACGTCCTCCTTACGTGCCTCCGGTATCCCCACCCGTTTATCCACCTATCTACCCACCTGAGCCTCCGGTATATCTACCAACCCCTTTCCAAGTGACGTATGCAACGGCGAGCGTTTCTCCGAGCAACAACACCTGTGGAACGGACACGTATACCTTTACTGGATCCATCACGGCGACAGCCGCAGGAACGGTACGCTATACCTGGGAACGCAGTGACGGTGCCTGGAGCCCTGAAGAAACCGTGTATTTCGGTGCAGCAGGGACTCAGACGGTCTCGAACACCTGGGCGATGAGCGCAAGCTACAGTGGTTGGCAGCGCCTCCACGTGATCTCTCCAAACGACACGATCTCGAACATGGCGACCTTCAGCCATACAAGCGACTGTCTCTGGTATTACTAAGCGATCCCCGATCATTCAATCCCCCTCACCATTCGGTGTGGGGGATTTTTTTATCTTGACGAATATACCCATCCTTGTGACGCTACGCTGTATGCTATCTCCTCTTTCTACGTTGAAACAACAACTCCAATCACTCGGACAACTGCAAGGTAGCCTCGCACTGATCGAATGGGATCAAGAAACCTATTTACCAAGCGGCGCGAGCGAAAGCCGGGCGGCCATGATCGGAAACTTGAGTAGTCGCCTGCACGCAGACGTATTGGCGTTAAACAACGGCAAGGCACTGACAAAACTCGTGAAGACGTACCGCGGCAAACACAGTGAGGCGGCTGTGATTGTGAACGAAACCTGGCGGAGTTACGAACGATCGGCGTGTCTCCCAGGAACATTCGTAGAACGGCTGGCAAAAACCTGCGCCCGCGCACAACATACCTGGGCCGAAGCTCGGCATACGAATAATTTCCGTCTCTTCGCTCCACATCTCGAAGAAATCGTGAAATTAAAACGGGAAGAAGCGCGTTTGGTAAATCCCAAGGAACATCCTTATAACGTTCTGCTTGATACCTATGAACCTGGCTTACGAATCGAAACACTCGATCCTCTTTTTGGTGAATTAGAACAGACTCTCACGGATCTTCTTGGTCGCTTACAACAGAGCAAGAAAAAGAAAGACGTAACGTTGAAAGGACATTTTCCGCTCACCCAGCAACAAGAACTCAATCAAAAACTCGCCCAAACACTCGGATTTAATCTCGGCCGTGGTCGACTTGATGCGAGTACCCATCCGTTCACAACTAATTTTCATCCGACAGATGTGCGTATCACCACGCGCTATCGCGAAGCAGACGCGCTCTACGCGATTGGAAGTACGATTCATGAAGTTGGCCATGCACTTTACGAACAAGGTTTGCCGATCGAACACGCCTATACCCCTCTCGCCGAAACGGTTTCTCTTGGCATACACGAATCACAATCTCGTCTCTGGGAGAATATGGTCGGTCGAAGTCTCACCTTCTGGCAGTGGTTTCAACCCGAACTTGCACGCGTCTTTCCAAAACCCTTTGCACGTCTTTCTGCGGAAGATCTCTGGCGTCATGCAAACCGCGTCTCGCCTTCTCTCATCCGAACCGAATCCGATGAAGTGACCTACAACCTTCATATTATCGTCCGCTATCAGTTAGAGCGTGCACTGATGGAAGGCGCACTTGCCGTTAAAGATCTTCCGAAAGCATGGAATACTAAAATGAAAACTGTTCTCGGTATTCACGTTCCTGAAGATCGGGTGGGCGTCCTTCAAGACGTTCATTGGTCCGGTGGCATGATCGGCTATTTCCCCACCTATACCCTCGGGAATCTTTACGCAGCTCAGTTCTTTGCTAAAGCAGAAAAAACCATCCCTCGTCTCGAAGCGAGTTTTCGCAAAGGAAACTTTGGACATCTGCTCGCGTGGCTACGACAAGAAATTCATACGCAAGGCAAGCGCTATCGTGCCGATGTCCTGGTACGCAGGGTGACCGGATCCCCTCTTTCTCCAAAACCCTTCTTGAATTACCTCGAACAAAAGCTGGCAGAATTATACGGAATATAATACCGAAACTAACTCTTCTTCCCCTTAAATCCTCTGACTTGAATATTCCAAAGTTTTTGATAAATACCCTTCTTCTCGAGCAGCTCTTCATGCGTTCCCTCATCAGAAACACGGCCCTGTTCGATCACAAGAATACGATCCATGCGCATGATGGTTGAAAGACGATGCGCGATCGCGATCACGGTTCTTCCTTTCATGAGCGTCTGCAGTGCGTCTTGAATGAGCGCTTCTGATTCGGAGTCGAGACTTGACGTCGCTTCATCCAAAATGAGAATCGGTGCATTTTTTAAGATGGCACGGGCAATGGCAATACGTTGACGCTCTCCGCCGGAGAGCTTCACCCCACGTTCACCGACAAACGTACGATATCCTTCCGGAAGATGAGCAATGAACTCATGACAATGCGCTTGCTTCGCGGCTCGCATCACTTCTGCATCGGTCGCCTCACGACGACCATAGCGAATATTATCTAAGAGGCTTCGATGAAAGAGGATGGGCTCTTGGGGAACAAGAGAAACCTGCTCATGCAAACTGTCTTGCGTCACTTTAGCGATTGATTGACCATCAATCATGATCGTCCCTTTCTGAGGATCATAAAAACGCATGAGGAGTTTTATGATCGTCGTTTTTCCGGCTCCAGAAGAACCAATGAACGCGACTTTTTGCCCTCCGGAAATCGTGAGCGAAAAGTCATCCATCACCTGACGCGACTGATACGAAAATGAAACATCGGCAAAGGCAATTTCTCCCACGGTCGCTTTTAACTTTTTTGCACGCGGAGCATCCTGAATATCTTGAGGCGTATCCAAGATATCCACCATTTCTTTGGCATCCGAGAAAGAAGAGTAGAACCTTCGAATAATACGATCTGACTCCCGTAACTTATTTACGATGATTAAAAAGTAACTTTGAAACAAAATGAAGTCGCCGATGGTTAAGCGCTGCTCTCGCCACAAGCGTAGAGAAACAAACAAAATAACGGCTTCCACGATGAGCGTGATGAGACCATGGACTAAGAAATTAAATTCACCGAGATTCCACGAGCGTACGCGTGCACGGCGCAATACGTCGAGCGCGCGAGCATAAATAGATTCTTCGTATTTATTGCCAGCGAATGAAAGCACCGTTGTATGATTCCCGATGGCATCGGCAAGAACTCCAGTCGCTTCTGAATCTTTGGCTGCACGGATAATGTCGTATTTAATCTTCCAGCGCGCAAATGAAACATTAAATATGAGAAACAGTACGATCCAAACAACAAAGATTATGGCGATCGTCCGATTGATAAACGCGAGTACCGTGAGCGTTCCTGCAAGGGTTGTCACGAGCGGTAACAGGTTGAATTCAATCGTATCCGCAAATTCCTCAAAGGAGCTCGCCAAACGATTCACTTTTTTGACGAGACTCCCTGCAAATGAATTGAGAAAGAACTGATACGAATGCCGCATCAGATACGAAAATGCATGCTCTTGCAAATCATGCATGACCCGTGTTTGAAATGAGGTGGTCAGAAACCCCATACCTCGGTACATGGCCCAAGAAAAGAATTTCGCGCCAATCATGATTGCTCCAAGGATGAGCAAAGCTTCCATGCCCGCGGATGTCCGATCAGCTAAAAAAAGAGTATCGAGTAACCGTTTATTTACCCACGGTAAAAAAACATGCTGCGCCAGATCTGCCGCCACAATACAAAACACGATCAATAAGACAATGAGCCGATATGGACGAATCTGTTGCCAAAAAACACGCAAAACTGGACCAATGAGTTTTTCGGAAGAAGGTGGTTGAAAAGAGGAAGACATAAAAAAGAAAGAACACGCCGAAAAACCAACGAATACATTCAGCTCTAATGCAATGTACGGAAACGCAAGATATTCGGTACAGGAACGTAACTATCGAACAGCTCTGTTTTCCCTCCGTGCTTCGCCCACAGGCCGGTCGAAGGCCCGCCATCAAGGTTTAAGACATGCGTCCAAGAAATAGGCGCATCTCTTAAAAATTGACCGAGCTGGTACAAACTGAGAGGAACATACGGAGCGACACCAACGTAGATGAATCCTTCACGATCAAGCCCAAGGAAGGTTCGTCTAGCGACTTTTCCGCTCTCTTCTGCGACCGCTAGCATACCGTTTTTTAGTAAAAACGGATAGCTTTGCGCGGCATCTGCGACCCCATCGAGCTTGATCGGCTGCTTTTTTGTATCGATCAGACGCAGCGGATGAGAAAGAATGACCCCTGACTTATCCTGATCAAACTGTCGCGTCCCGATCTTCGTCCCTTGAATGCGTAAGAAACCAGAAGGAAGATAATCCTCATGAAAGTACACGCCATTAACAAGAAGAGCTGTGTTTGTCGCTTCGGCCCCCCAAACCGAAAGATGTTTTGGAGGGAGGCTATGAAGGAATTCTGCTTTGACGTCCTTTGGCGAAAGTCGATAGAAAATAATCGTCGCTCCTGTCGTTGAGGAAAAGACAGCCTCCGCTCGATCCATACCCACACCGACTTCTTCCCACATCAAGGCCGTAGATGAAGCCGTCGGTGGAGAAAGCGTTGGCGCGACAGGTAACACGGGCACCGGTAGACAACCCGCTCCCAAAAGAAGAAGACAAAAGGGCACGACTCCTGAGAAGAAACGAATTCTCATGCAAAAATCATGGCACTAGTCCGGTCGTCGACCCTGCCACCAATCTAACGCAATAAAACTGATGGCCAAGACCGCCGTCGCCCCGGCAACGGCCCATAAAAGGGAATACGAAGAACGCGGTGTCGATGACGCAACCGGAGCCGCGATTTCCATTATTGTTTCAGCAGGAACATCTCTCAAAACTTCAGAAAATGCTGAGGAAGCATTTTCCGTGGACGTCGAGGGCGGGGTATGAATGACGATAGACGATGACATTGCCCCGCCAGGCACACTCACCTCTTCTCCTGAGACCGCAGCGACCGTCGAAGTGGCTGGCTTCACCGTTGCTTGCGTCGCTGGCGTAGTTGCCGTCGTTGGACGACGAGGCTCTGTAGCCGGAGGCGTGACCGGCTTCGGAGGAGGAGGCGGAACGTACTTCGTACGGGCCTGATCGAGGGGGTAAAAATCCTCTTTATCAGCCACACCATCGTTATCGGTATCTCGACGCAACGGATCGGTACTGAGCGTCTTTTCTTTTTCATCGGTGAGCCCATCATTATCTCGATCTTTATCAAATCGATCGGGAACACCATCTGCGTCGGTATCAAGATCGACAAAAGTCGTTTCAGTTACAATATTATTTTCTAGATTCGCATCAGGATAGGCGGGGTCGTTGACTACTTCTACGCGCATAGCATGAGTGCCAAGCGAGTCTGGAGTCCAGTGAACCCAAACATCTTCGGGACGACCGTTGACACGTAACGAAAAGGCCTTTGCCCCTACCCGAGCGTTATTCACGTAAAAAATAACCACTCCTTCGACGTTACGTTCGCCTCGATTGTTGAGTGTCACGTACAACTGACTCTGCTGATTTAAAATTGGTTGGTCTGGCTCAAAGAGGATGTCTTTTGTATTGACTGAAACATCGTATAACGCCGCTGCCTGAACCATCCCGGCACATCCCATGAAGAGCAGGAAAGCGAGAGAATAAAAGACCGGTTTCATACGAATCTATGGTCGCATGTACGCAGGCGACTGGCAAGAATTTATTATAATACATTAAGGACCACGAGACCTACCGTTGACAAGAACCACAGAAATAAGTTCCACGACTCCGGAAATTTAAACGTGTGATGATCGCTTTGCATTGAAGACAAAGTTGCCCTCCTCTCCCATACACTTGGAGCAATGCCAGGAAACCGCCCTTTTCTCGGACGATATCCACATAGCGGTGGGCGCTCGTACCCTTCTGTGCCAAAGAAGCTCGGAGCACCGTCTGGATCTCTTCGGCGAGCCGTAAGCGATCCTTAAGCGTTAATCACTTGGCTAGCCGTGTTGGCTTAATCCCTGTTCGAAAACAAGCTTCGTCCGCATAGATATTTCCGATCCCTGCGATGATCGATTGATCGAGTAACACCGTCTTGATTGCGCGTCCCGTTGGCTTCGCGAGGCACTCCGCCAACGCCTCCTTACTGAAACAATCTTTGTACCCGTGAGAGCCCGCACAAAGGCTTTTCCAACCGGAAATTCTCGCCCGGAACGCCAAATTTCAACCGCAAGAATCGTGGCTTAACTTGATTCTCGCAAATAAGAGACTTATAATTTTCCGAACTCGGGACAGAGAGTGACTGACCCCTCCAGCTGTTGCATCATCGCCATATGGGTGGACTAATCACGATCCGGCCAAGGTGTAATCAATTCGTACCCTGCTTCGGTGACCGCAATCGTCACCTCAAAGTGGGCAGAGAGACTTCCATCCACTGTCACAATCGTCCATCCATCATTTTTTACCCGCACGCGCCAACTACCGAGCGTCACCATCGGCTCAAGAGCGAGTACCATCCCAACCTGCATTCGGACCGGTTCTAAATACGGTTCACGGTAGTTTGGTACGGAGGGTTCTTCGTGTACGGCATGGCCGACCCCATGACCGACAAGATCTTTCACGATGCCGTATTTTTTTGGTTTCAAATAATCTTCGACCGCGATACCGATATCCTGAATCCACCCACCGGCACGTACGGTTCCAAGCGCACGGACGAGAGATTCACGCGTATCATGCACAAGCGCCATCACGGTTGGAGTGGCGACACCGCCCGCAATCACAGTCGTCGCCATATCCGTTGCTAGATCCTTGTACCACATCCCAATATCCAGACCAACGACATCCCCTGCGTTAATAACGCGATCAGGCACAGGCAGTCCATGGACAACTTCCTCATTAATCGAAATACAAACCGCCCCAGGAAACGGCGTTCCTTTTTTATGCGTCTTATACCCCAAAAAAGAAGGCTTCCCTCCTGCTTCCGCAAAACGATCACGAGCGATTTGATCTAGCGCCGCCGTAGAAGCTCCTGGAACACAGGCGGCGCGTATTTCACGCAGGGTCTGTGACAAGATCACTCCTCCTACTTTGAGATCGGTAATTTCTTGAGGGGTTTTGAGTAGCGACATACAAATAAGAGAAGGGTCTAATTAGAAAAACCAAGTTTTCCCATCTTCCGAACAAGTTCCTGAAAAAGCGAAGGAATAGTTTGTTCTCCATTAATCGCGAGGAGCACTCCTCGTTGACGGTAGTATCCCGCCATCGGTTCCGTCATGAAATGATAGGCCATGAGACGACTCCTCACGATCTCCTCCTGATCATCATCTCGTTTCCGCAGTGGACCTTGGCAGACCGAACAAACCCCTACAAGCGCCGGTGGCGCATCGATTTCGTGGTAGACCGCATGACAGGCTGGACAGTACAAGCGTTTTGCTAAACGATGAACGGCTTCTTGATCCGAAAGTTTAACCTGAACCGCGAGATTCATGCGTAAAAATCGATCCATCGCCTCTGCTTGTTCGATATTACGCGGGTAGCCATCCAAGACAAATCCTTTTTCCACATCAAGCGAGGAAAGACGCTTCTTCATAATAGCTTGGACAACCTCGTCTGGAGCGAGCATGCCATGCGTAACATATTCTTCTACCAGCTTCCCTAAAGGCGTTTTTTCTTCTATTTCTTGACGAAAAAGATCACCGGAACTAATCCAAGGAATATCAAACCAGTCCGCCAGGAGACGTCCTTGGGTGCTTTTGCCGGATCCTTGCGGCCCAAAAATGATGGCACGGACGCGCTTACGAGCCATAGGAAGGAGCTTACCATATCATCACCGTAGCCGCCTGGCGAGCTAATTCAATAACAATAGGGACACGGCACGCCGTGTCCCTATTGTTATATTTTTTGGAACTAGTAGGCGTCGTAATCACGCATGGTGATTTGCGACTGAATCTGCTTGACCGATTCGATCACCACCGAAACTACGATGAGCAAGGAAGTTCCTCCAAGCGCGAGGGTCTGCGTCCCCGTAGTCGCCTGTGCGAGAATTGGAAGCACGGCGAGAATACCGAGAAAGACCGCACCTGCTAGTGTAATCCGTTTCGTTACGGCTTCCAGATACTCCGCTGTTGGGCGGCCTGGACGGATTCCCGGGATAAACGCGCCCTGCTTTTGCAGATTCTCAGAAACACGATCCGGATGAAAGACAATGGCGGTATAAAAGTAGGTAAACCCAATGACCAAGAGGAGATACAGTACCCCGTAGATCCACTGGTTTTGTAGAGTCACAATGACCCAGGTAGCCGCCTGACGGAGCGTCGGAGACGATGCTTGTGTCAAGAATTGTGCAATCATACTTGGGAATGTCAGGAACGAAACCGCAAAAATGATTGGCATCACCCCGACCATGTTCACGCGTAACGGCAATGAAGATGCTGCTCCACCGATCGAAGCACTCTGCCCACGAGCCTGTCTCGCATGCTGGATCGGAATATTACGCTGGCCTTCATTTACGAACACAATCCCAACGATAATCGCCACTGCCACTGCCGCGTACAAGAGAAGTGGGAGAATGCGACTCTCATCATACGTCGAAATGAATTGACTAAGTGTGGTTGGCAGGTCGGCCAAGATGCCCGCAAAGATGATGAGCGAAATACCGTTTCCCACTTTCTTTTCGGAGATCAGTTCTCCGATCCACATGAGGAAAAGTGAGCCGGCCGTAACCGCAAGCACAATCGTAATCACGTGCAAGGCATCAAACCGCTCTAAAATCTGAAATTGGGACTGACGCATGAGCGTAAGCAAACTAATCGACTGAATCATGGCAAGCGGCACCGTCAGGTAACGCATCCATTGATTCATGCGGCGCTGGCCGCTCTCCCCTTCTTTCTGAATTTCCTCTAAACGCGGAACGATCACCGTAAGCAATTGGATAATGATCGATGCCGTAATATACGGAGCGACACCAAGAGCGACGACGCTAAAACTACGAATCGTTCCCCCGGAAAAGAGATTCAAAACACCCAAGACTTGATTCGCCTCAAAGAAGCGCTGTAACGCGGTCAGGTTGATGCCTGGCAACGGAATATGCGCCACGATGCGGAAAAGAATCATCATGACCAAGACAAAGAGCAGTGATTGTCTCACCTCTTTGACATGCCAAGCGCGTAGAAGTTTGTCCCACATAGGTGAAAAGAGAACGCCCCCTACAAGAGAGGCGTTGGGAAATCGTTAGGCTTTTTTAGAGGCCTTTGCCTTTGCTTTGGATTTTTTTGCCTTGGACATGGCAACGCTTCCTCCGGCTTTTTCAATTTGCACTGTAGCCCCTGGAGTGCACAGAAGATTCGTGATCACAAGCTTCTTACTCAATGCCGTACCCGCTACGATCTTGACGCGTGCATCGAGGCGCTTGATTACTCCGGCTTGATGCAAGGCTTGCATATCAACTCTGGTTCCGTCTGGGAAGACATCGAGACGCTCGACGGGAAGCGTAATCGCTTTAGTCGTGAGAGATTGAAAACCACGGTTCTTTGGGAAGCTCAAGAGCATCTGTCTTAACCCAAGCAGGTTAAGACCACCTTTTCCACCGGAACGAGATTTCTGACCTTTTGTTCCTTTTCCGGCGGTCTTGCCACGACCAGAGCCGTGACCACGCCCAATGCGGAAGGAACGTTCGTGAGCTCCTGGATTAGGAGCGATCGAATGGAGTTGCAACGACATATGACGAGATTACGCTTTTGGCGTTTCGGTGACTGCCTTTTCTGCCTTCGGAGGAAGACGAAGCTTCTTGAGGGCCAAGAAGGTGGCTTTCACGTTATTAATTTTATTGGCCGAACCAAGCATCTTCGAAACCACGTTCGGAATGCCCGCGAGTTCAAGCACGGTACGAACGGCTCCACCGGCTTTCACACTCGTTCCTTTTGGAGCGGGCATAAGAAGCACACGAGCGGCGCCAAACTTGGCAGAAACCGCATGAGGAATCGTTTCGTTCTGAAGGGGAACGTTCACAAGCGATTTACGGGCCTGGGTGACCGCCTTTGATGTGGCAGCGGCTACGTCTAAACCCTTCGCAAGACCAAAACCAACGCGACCCTTGCGATTGCCGATGACCGATAAGGCGCGAAAACGCATGCGTTTTCCACCTTGAGTCACGCGAGTCACGCGAGCGATTTCGAGGTTCTTTTCTTCATAATCTGCTTCGGCTGGAACATCGCCGCCACGACCACCATCACGACGTTGACCAGGGCGTCCGCCGCGGCCACCTGGACCACCACGACCACCACCTTGTGAGCGACCGCCGCCGCTACGCATCCCTCCTCCACCACGATTGTTTCCATAACCACCTTGCTGACCACGGGCAGCAGGACGCATACCCGCTCCTCCTGGAGCAGGTCGTGGAGCGACGGCTGGTCGCTGTGTTTCCGACGGGGCTGCGGCTGGCTGTGTTCCGGGAGCTTCGCTCGCTCCTACCGATTGTTGCATTTCGTCACTCATAATAGTTTAGAAAATCAACCCAGCCTCGCGTGCGCCGAGAGCGACGGCACGAACGCGGCCATGGTATTGCTTATCGCGGCGATCAAACACCACGGTCTTAATTCCCTTTTCAAGGGCACGAGCGCCGAGCGTCTTCCCAAGCAAATGGGCGACTTCGGTTTTCTTCTTTCCTTCCACCTCTTTGGCAAGTTCAATATCACGCATGGCAACCAAGGTACGTCCGGAGACGTCATCAATGATTTGCGCCTGGATATGAGCAAGACTACGGAAGACCGCGAGGCGTGGGCGTTCAGCGGTTCCAGAGATATTGGCACGAACGCGTTTGATGCGTTGTGCTTTCTGAAAATTCAACACGGATGCACGCATAGAGATTAGCCAGCGGATTTCGCTGTCTTACCAGCCTTACGGCGGATAACTTCGTTAACGTATTTAATTCCTTTGCCCTTATAAGGCTCCGGAGGTCGGACCCGGCGAATTTGCGCCGCCATTTCTCCGACCAAGAATTTATTCGCCCCCGAGAGGGTAAGAATTTGTTTTTCGACCTTCGCATCGATCCCCCCTGGCAGAGGGAACACGACTTTGTGTGAAAAACCCACATCCATACTGACGTTACGGCCTTCGAGTGCGACTTTGAATCCGACACCAACAAATTCAAGTGCCTTCTCAAAGTGCGTTTGCACGCCGCTAATGGCGTTTTGCAAGAGCTGACGCGTGAGTCCCCAGAGCGCCCGGTCGCTCACAAGCTCCGTATCCTCAACAGAGACAACGAGCGCCTTTGGATCTGCCTGCTCGGCCACGGACGTCCGTGCCGGAAGCACAACCGTCAGTGTCCCTTTAGGACCTTTCACGGTTACCTTTCCTGTCTCAAGTGTTGCTTCCACACCTGCTGACAAGAGGACCGGTTTTTTTCCAATACGTGACATAGAAATGAATCACTCAAGATCAGAAGGTGAATTAGTAGATCTCGCAAAGCACTTCGCCGCCAAGTTTACGCTTGCGTGCTTCACGGTTTGTCATTATCCCGGCCGATGTCGAGATGATCGCAATCCCCTGCCCTGACAAGACACGAGGTAACTCATCGCACTTACGATACACCCGGCGACCCGGGGTCGAAATACGTTCTAAGTGACGAATGGCTGGAATACGATTGTCGTATTTCAAACGAAATTCGAGTGAGTGTTTGGCTCCTTCGGTAAATTCACGCACGTCTTCGAGGTATCCTTCTTTTTCCAAGATTTTCGCCAAGGCGAACTTGAGCTTGGAACCCGGAAGGGTAACCGTCTCATGACGAGCGGCTTGCGCATTGCGAATGCGCGTGAGGAAATCGCTAATAGGATCAGTAAACATAGACGGAAGATTACCAGCTAGACTTGGTCACACCCGGAATCTCGCCACGATTCGCAAGCTCTCGAAAGCAGATGCGGCAGAGTCCAAAGACACGAATAAAGGCACGATGCCGACCACAACGCCAGCAGCGGTTAACAGCCCGGGTAGAAAACTTGGGTTTACGGCGAGATTTGGCAATTTGAGCTTCAGTAGCCATAGAATAGATCAGGATTGTTGAAAGGGAAATCCAAGACCCTTCAAAAGAAGAAGACCGGCGTCACGTGAACCTGCGGTCGTTGCAATCGTCACTTGAAGACCGTGTACACGCTCGACTTCGTCTGGACGGATTTCAGGAAACGACAAGTGTTCCTTAAATCCGATCGAGGCGTTCCCGTGTTTATCGACCAACTTATCAGAGATCCCACGGAAGTCACGGATACGTGGCAAGGTGGTACGGGTGAATTTGCTCAAGAAATCCCACATGCGTGGACCTCGAAGCGTCACCATCATCCCAACGACCATGCCTTCACGAATCTTGAAGCTCGCAATGGATTTTTTTGCTTTTGTTTTTACCGGTTTTTGACCCGTGATACGCGTCAGCGTTTGCTCAATGGTTTCCATGAGCTTCGGATCTTTAATCGCCTGCGATAAGCCGACCGAAACCACCACTTTGGTGATTTTCGGGGTTGCGTGGAGGTTCGTAACCCCAAGCTCTTTTTGGAGTTTTGGGACGACTTCCGTTCGATAGAGTTCTTGCAACGTCATCATAATGATTTATTTCTTACGAGCTTGCGCGTTAGGCTTGGCCGGCTCCTTGATCCCTTTTTCTTCTCCCCCTTCGATCCGCTGCACGTTCGAAATATGGATAGGCATGGAGAATTCGATAATCTGTCCGACATCTCCGGCGCGGCGACTGCGAATATGACGCTTGCGTAAGTTAATCCCCTGTACCGCCACCCGCGCTAAGCGAGGGAATACCTGGATGACCTTACCGGTCTTTCCTTTATCTTTGCCAGTGAGAATCTTCACTTCTTCACCTGTTTTAATAGAATGTTTTGACATACAGATTACAGCACCTCAGGGGCCAAAGAAATGATCTTGGTATATCCACGACCACGTAATTCACGGGCGACGGGACCAAAGATACGCGTCCCTTTAGGATCTTTCGTCTTCTTGTCGATAATGGCGGCGGCATTTTCATCAAAACGGATATAGGTTCCGTCTGGACGTCGGGTCTCTTTATGCGTACGTACGAGCACCGCATGGACGATGTCGGATTTCTTGACCATGCCATGAGGAGCCGCTTCCTTTACAACGCAGGTGACGACATCTCCGAGAACGGCATACCGTTTTTTATAGCCACCCGGAACGTGGATACACTGAAGCAATTTGGCTCCGGTGTTGTCCGCGACTTTGATCATTGAACGATGTTGCACCATATATTAGGCGGCCGTTTTAACCGTTGCCACGTAGCGCCAACGCTTATCGCGACTCAGGGGACGGCATTCTTCAAACTCGATCGTATCGCCGAGCTTTGCTTTTCCGTCTGGATTATGGACCTTAAACTTCTTTGAAAGAGTGAAGTACTTACCGTATTTTTCATGCGCCACCCGACGATCGACACGAACGACGACGGTCGCCTGCATCTTGGCAGAAGTCACGACTCCTTCGAGGAGACGGTGCTGTGGGAGAGGTTGAGACGTGTTCATAGATTAGGATTGACGAGATGAGGCAGTGAGAAGCGTTTCGATCCGAGCGATGACTCTTTTAAGCTGACCAAGTTCAGATGTCTGCGTCGACTGACGCGCCGAGAGCTTGAGGCGATGCGCCTGCATCTTCACATGGAATTCCTGTAAGAGGCGACGTAACTCTTCAGGGGATTTTGAGCGTAATTCTTTGAGATCCATAGACTAGGCCTTGGTGATTTATTTACAGACCGTGGCAAGCTTGAAGCCAGCACTTTCCAAGGCCTCTTTGGCAGATTCAGGTGGGATCCCGTCCATCTCAAACATGATGGTTCCTGGACGCACGACGCAGACGTAGTGATCGACCGCTCCCTTACCGGAACCCATCGGCACTTCGTTTCCTTTCTTCGTGACCGGGTGGTCAGGAAAAATACGGATCCAGATTTTGCCTCCACGCTTGATAAAGCGCGTCAGGACGCGGCGTGCCGCTTCAATCTGCTGACTCGAAACCCAAGCGGGAGTAAGCGCCTTCAGGCCATAAGAGCCGAATGCCAGTTCGATCTTATCAGAGGCGGTGCGAATATTGCGCGCACGGCCCTTATGCCACTTGCGATGTTTGACTTTGCTAGGAATTAACATAGGTCGAGGAATTCAGATCAATTAAGCAGCCGGTTCTTGAGGAGCTGCGGCCGGAGCAGGTGCCGGGGGGCGATCACCGATCGGACGATCACGGAACCCTCCACGCATATCTCGGTTGTCACGACGACCACCATCACGGCGATCCTGACCACGACCATCACGGCGCGTTGGCGTCTGAGGAAGATATTGAGACATCCGATCCTGTTCGAACACATCCCCACGATAAATCCAGACTTTAACACCGATCGTCCCTGCCATGGTACGAGCAAAGCTTTGCGAGTAGTCAATATCGGCGCGCAAGTTAGTGAGTGGAATCTTGCCCCAAGAAAGTTTTTCTGTACGAGCAATTTCTGCACCATTTAAACGGCCAGAGACGGTCAGTTTCACGCCCAAGGCGCCCGCTTTTTTGACACGCTCGATAGTGGACTTCAGCACGCGGCGAAAGGCCATGCGACGTTCAAGGTCCTGAATCATGTTTTGCATGACCAAGTTTGATTCTAAGCCTGGACGAGCGACCTCAAGCACGGAGATGTTCATGATCACGGTCTTGGCTTTTCCGGCGAAAAATTCTTTCAAGACGCGTTTTTTTAGATCATCAACCCCTGCGCCAGAACGACCAATGATAATTCCTGGACGAGCAGAGTGAACAATGATGTTCATCGTCCCACGTGAACGCTCAATTTCGATACGGTTAACAGCCGCTTCTTTTAGCTCTTTCTTCAAGAATTCGCGCATGCGAATATCTTGTTGCAAGTTCGTACGCAAAGCCTGCTTACGAGCAAACCAACGCGAAGGCCAGGTCGTGGTTGTACCGATACGGAAAACGAATGGATGTACTTTATGTGCCATATGCGTTAGGCGTTGGAGGATGAAGCCGATTTACGGGGGGTGCGTTTAGAAGCGGTTGGTTTTTTTACGACTACCTTTTTCTCAACCTTCTCCCCCGTTGTTGCAGGAGCGACGGACGCCGCCACCGGAGCGTTACGATCAGCCAAGATAATATTGATGTGCGTCGTACGCTTACGAATCGGCGCTCCACGACCAAAGGCGCGTGGGCGAGAACGTTTGATGGTTTGACCGCCGTCCGCCGTGATTGTTTTTACGAACAATGTTTCGCGATTCAGCTTGAAGTTGTGTTCGGCATTCGCAATCGCAGAGCGAAGAAGTTTCTGAACGGGAAGGGCGGCACCTTTCTTAAGAAAGGTGAGGCGCGTATCGGCTTCGGCGACAGAAATACCGCGAATGGTATCGATCACCAAACGAACTTTTCGTGGAGACATACGCAGAGAGCGCAGAGAGGCGTGGATATCCATAGACATTACTTCTTAGCCGCCGGAGCTGGCGCAGCCGGCTTCAGAGCCGTGTCTGTCTTAGCCAATTTACCTCCGTGGCGAGCAAACTTACGCGTTGGTGAAAATTCACCAAGCTTGTGTCCAACCATATTTTCGACAATCACAACCGGTGTGTGCTGTTTTCCATTATGAACACCGATGGTTTTTCCAACCATTTCTGGAGTAATGGTAGACGCACGTGACCACGTTTTAATCACGCTCTTGTCACCCGCTTTTTGAGCTTGGACCTTCTTCAAGAGTTTTGGGTCCGTAAACAATCCTTTTTTGAGACTACGAGACATAATCAAAGAATATTACAACGTGTTGCCACGGCGACGAGTAAGGATATGCTTGTCGGAGTGACGATGCGTTTTGCGAGTCTTCACACCAAGGGCGTGCTTTCCCCATTTTGTCTTCGCATACTTCATACCAATTGGATGCTTTCCTTCACCACCACCATGTGGGTGATCAACAGGGTTCATGACCTTGCCACGAACCGTTGGACGAATGCCGCGATGACGCATACGACCGGCCTTCCCCCAGCGCACCAAGTGCCAGTCGGGATTAGAAACCGTACCAATCGTCGCAAGACACGTCTTTGGGACCATGCGAACTTCTCCTGAAGGCATGCGCAAAATCGCCTTATCGCCTTCAATCGCACGGGATTCAATCAACGTCCCGGCTCCACGACCAAGCTTCGCTCCCTGACCAGGGATTAATTCTACCGCGTGCACCTGTGTACCGACAGGGATCTTCTCTAGCGGCAAGCGATTACCAACGCTGATCTCCGCCTCGGTCAAAGACGACATGGTCATGTCCCCCACTTTTAAACCGTGTGGAGCGAGGATATAGCTTTTCACACCATCCTTATAGATTATTTTTGCAAGACGTGCGCCACGGTTCGGATCATATTCGATCGTGGCAACGGTTGCAGGAATATCATAACGATTGCGGATAAAATCCACTTCACGAAGATATTTTTTGGTTCCCCCACCTTGGTGGCGAACGGTGATCTTTCCATTGGTACGGCCCGCATGCTTCTTACGAGCAACAAGAAGCGACTTGTCAGGAGTCGAGGTCGTGACATCAGAGAAATCTTGGACCGACGAGAAGCGTCGTCCTTTCGTAACCGGCTTGTACTGTTTAATCGGCATAGTAATTAGGAGGCGGAAGCGTAGATATCAATCGTCTGTCCAGGCGCGACTTTGACGAGCGCCTTCTTCCAACGATTGCGCATCCCTGTGGTGCGGCCACGACGAACCGTTTTTCCATCGCCACGAACGGTATGCACAGAAATAACACGAACATTATAGATCTTTTCAATCGTCTTTTTCAGAGCAATTTTTTCGGCATCATAGGAGACATCAAACGTGTATACATTCTCTGCCTGTGCCAAACGAGCAGCCTTTTCTGTCACACGTGGACGACGAATGAGGGCGAGCGCCCAAGGCTGCAACGCCTTCAAAGGAGCCTTGCTAGCCGTCTCCGCTACCGCGACGTCTGTCGTAACAGCCGTTTTCTTTGCGGTCTTTTTTGGCTCCTTTTTAGGAGCAGCACCATCTTTGATGCGATCAAGTAATCCCATAGCAGTAGATTAGGCGTAGAGCTGTTCGAACGCGGCCACAGCGTCTTTTAAAAAGACAACCGTGCGGTACGTCAGCACATCTAAAATATTGAGCGAATTGGTACTCACCATCTTCACATGTGGCAAGTTGCGAATCATGCGCATCAAGCTCGGCTGAGGACCTGCGACGACAAGCAGAATCGTTTTTTCGACCGGAAGCTTAGTCACGAGCGTCGCGAACGTCTTGGTCTTCACAGGCTCTGTTGGAGCGCTCTCAAGGACAAAGAGCTTCTCCGACATGGCTTTATCTGATAAAGCCATAAAGAGTGCCTTTTGCTTCGCCTTGCGATTCATTTTCAAGTGAAAGTTGCGTTCGCTGTTTGGACCAAACACAATTCCACCACCAACCCATTGTGGAGAACGGATGGAACCCTGACGAGCGCGGCCAGTGCCCTTTTGTTTCCATGGTTTTTTTCCACCTCCATGAACTTCGCCTTTTGTCTTGGTAGACGCAATGGCGTGACGTGCATTCGCGCGCTGAGCAACTACTGCTTCATGAACAAGAGCCGCATCTGGTTTCACCGCAAAATGCGCATCGGCAAGCTCGTGCTCACCAACATTTTTACCTTCTACATTATAAAGAGATACACGTGCCATATAGTTATGCCGCGACAATTTCAATAAGTGAGTGACGAGCACCAGGCACCGCACCCTTAACCGCCAAAATCCCTCCTTCACGCACTTCGACGACAATCAAGTTTTGAACCGTGACACGCTCATCGCCCATGCGCCCGGCCATACGACGTCCTTTGAAAACGTGCTGTGGGCCACCGGCACCGATCGAACCAGGCATACGCGTCTGGTCCTTGTGACCGTGGGTGGTTGGATGTCCGTGGAAGTGATGACGCTTGACGACACCCTGA
>CAYHTN010000009.1:0-24160 GCA_964359565.1 uncultured Gammaproteobacteria bacterium | reverse complement strand
TGCTTGCAGGGGGACTTAAAGAACATCGCGACCGCGCTCTAAAATCACATGCCTCTTCCCTGCAATCATACGAGCGTCGGGATGCTTGTCGAACAAGATGGAAAGATCCTCTTAATTGAACGAGCCCGCATACCGCTTGGTTTTTCAATCCCCGCCGGGCATCTTGATGGAGAGGAAAGCTACGAAGAAGCGGCGAGACGCGAGCTGGAAGAAGAAGTCGGCTTGCACGCCATTGAATTACATCTTGTCATAGAAGGACGCAAAGATGTCGCCTGCCGACGTTCAGGTGGAGATTGGCATTATTGGAAAATATATCGAGTGACAACAATAGGAGAGATCAAACGAAGTCTTGAAGAAACAAAAAAAGTTGGTTGGTACTCACAATCGGAGATGAAAGAGCTTGGAAAACGAACAGGAGAATACTTAGCGGGGAATATGACGACTGAGGAGTGGGAACAAAAACCGGGACTAGAACCGGTCATGTATGAATGGTTTAACGAACTTAGATTGATCTGAAGCGGCATGGATGAGAAGTGACTGAGAGATGGCTCCTCTTTCAGAGTGAATCATCCTTTGCTATGGTGCCCTGCATGTCTGTATCCCCTTCTTCCTACGACGTGATCGTGATCGGCGGTGGCGCAAGCGGCACCGCGCTCCTCTATATTTTGAGTAAATATACCAACCTTAGGCGTATTGCTCTGATCGAAAAATATCCTACCATTGGAGCGGTCAATTCAAACGCAAAAAACAACAGCCAAACGCTTCATGTCGGAGATATTGAAACGAACTATACGATTGAGAAAGCGAAACAAGTAAAACCTGCCGCGATGATGGTCGCAGAGTACGCACATCAATTGCCCATTGAAGAACAAAGGAATATTTTAAAGCAGGTTCAAAAAATGATCTTGGCCGTTGGGAAAGAGGAAGTGAAGCAACTTGAACAACGCTATCAGGCGATTAAAGAACTATTCCCAGAGATCCAGCGCCTTGACGCAGAGGGTATTCGTAACAAGGAGCCTGTTGTCATGGCCGGACGTGACTCGTCCGAACCAGTGCTCGCACTTTTTAATCCCGAAGGATACGCCGTCAATTTTGGCGCATTAGCAGAGTCATTCGTCAAAGAAGCAAAAAAGGATTCTCCCGTGCACGTAGATGTTTTTCTGGATCAGTCTGTGGAGATGATTGACGTAAAAGATGGATTGCACGTGATTCATACAAATAAAAGCGATCTGAGCGCCACCGTAGTGATCGTAGATACCGATGCCTATAGCCTTGGATTTGCGAAACAAATGGGATATGGCAAGAATTTTTCCCTCATCCCTATCGCTGGAACCTTTTATTTGAGCCCCCAAATTTTGAATGGAAAAGTCTATACCATGCAAGAACCACGCATGCCATTTGCGGCCGTTCACGGGGATCCTGATTTAACCGTTTCGGATGTGACCCGCTGGGGACCAACGGCACGCTTCTTTCCGGTGCTTGAAAGTCGTAAACTTAAAACGATCTGGCCTTATCTCAGTTCGTCTGGCCTGCATCGACCACAGACCTGGATCAGTCTTCTGACTATTTTACTCGAACCGATTCGTTTTAAATATTTACTCAAGAATATTTTGTACGAACTGCCTTACATCGGGAAGTACCTGTTCTTACCTCAAGTACGTAAAATCGTCCCAGGCATCAGGGGACGCGACCTCCGACGCGCCACGGGGTATGGCGGGATGCGGTTACAACGCGTCAATACCGATACCCACGAGCTTCTTCTCGGGGAAGGAAAGATTATTGGAAATAATATCATCTTTAATATGACCCCTTCTCCCGGTGCGAGCGTGTGTCTCTATAACGCGATCCGTGACACAGAGCAGATCATGACGTTTTTCAAAGGGGCATTCTTCTTCGAAAAAGAGGCGGCGCTTGAGGCTCTGAGTCCTGAACGGAAAGACATGTCCGCAAAAGACGTGTCGATGAAGGATTCATACGCATCATAAAATCAATGACCAAAAGGATGCACTTTTACGAGTGTGGGGAACCGACATGACCCATTGAAAAAGAATCCGTTTTATGTTAGAAACAAGCCCACCAAGGCTTCTGTCGTTCGGTGAAAGGAGTACGGCGTGAGAACCTATCGATCATCGCACATCTCTATCGGATCTAAGGATCCTCAGGCCAACCTTCGTCTCCTCATCCTCGTCTATCACTTCTACGGGAACAAAGAGCCTCCCCTGAACGGCGTAGATAAGCGGGACATCCGAGAGCTCTACAGGCTCATGGTCCCTGGAGCGGACTTCGAAGGCACCTTCCTTGAGCCGCATCCTCAACTGTGGGCGCTGCGCTGTCGTATTCGTCGTAAGTTTCGCTGGATCGAGAGCGTCGATCCTTCCAACATCACTCATGAAACCGCCGAGTCCTGGTTTGTGGCCCAAGTCGAAATCCATGGCCTTTGGCATTGCACCAAAATGGGCCCATTCTCGAACGAACTCCGCGCCGAAATCGCAGCCTTCGACCCCAACTGGCGCCCATAGCTCCCTCTCTCCCGCTCCCGCCTCATGACCGATACTACTCCGTCGCTGAGGCCTCTTTTTTTTCGTTTTTGGGTCGAACCCTCAATATCCCCCTGCCTCTTTCTTCACCTTCACCCCACTCGCAAACGTAAACAAATGGACTTCTGGGACTCCTTGCGCAAGCAATATGCGCGTCGCTTCACGAGCCGTCGCTCCCGTCGTACACACATCATCTACCAAGATAACCGGAAGAGAAATCTTTTCCGTCACACCAAACACACCTTTCATATTTGCCGGACGCAAAGAAATATCGTCGAGACTCGCATTAGCAACCACCTGCTTCACCCGCCGAAGGACTGTTCGCCTTATCGCGTGAGGCAGCAGAACAGATTGGACCGCATCTGCGAGAAACGCCGCGTGATCCAAACCACGCTCACGCAAACGGTTCGCATCCATGGGCAAAGATGTCACGATCGCCTCTGTTTCTGGCCAAGGCCAAATTTCCCTGAACTGCCCCCGAAATCGTTTGAGGAGCAAAGGGAAGATCGGCTCTACACAGCGAGCGCGATGATATTTATAGGAACGTAAAAGTTTTTGAAGAATAGGATCCGTATACGATCCGAGGGAAATAAAAGAAGCGAATTCCCACTCCCCTTCACATGGATGACTAGACCATGGGAAATGCCCACATTGAGGACAAGATGCTTGAACGCGAAGATCGATGGTCTTAAGACAATCATCACACAGCCAAATCCGATCCGCATCGCATCCAATGCAGGTTGGAGGAAAGAGACCATCTAATATCCAATCCTTCACCGACACAGATTATAGTTGAATATCCTTCCACACGATCCGACTAGCCGTCCAGGTCGTATTGATACGCGTATAGGTGATTGTCGCTTCGCGGTAGCTCTTGTTTGTTTGACCATCCGGACCAGAGATGATTTGCAGCTGCACCAAGACATCAACACTTGTTCTTGCAGCGAGGGGCGGTGGCGTCAGGAGACGAGAAGAAAGCGCTCGAGCAGTTTGACCCCAAAGCTCACCACGAAGGGGGTGGGCCTTCACGAGCTCTCCGCGTTGCGTTTCAAGATATGTACGGAGTTCTAGAGAGGCGTCAACGTAGACCTGTTTCATCCCGGCAAATTCATCTGAATTCGAGTAGGTCCCAACACGAGCAGCAAAATCCACCGCTTGGCGGCGCAGCAGATCTTGAAGAGTGCGCTCGCTCAAGTTGATCTGATCACGATCATAAGCAGGAACAAGGACCGGTGTATTAATAAGCGAAGAAGTGGCCGTACCGATATCATCAGAATACCCGGGTGGCTGAACGACGGGTGGTACTTGCACGGGGGCAGCCGTTTTACGATAGGGCCACCACAACCACAGGCCAATACCAATAATCGAAATCAGGCCGAAAGCGATGAGGAGGATGGCAATAGTTCGTCGAGACATAGCGCGTTAGGAAGATTGAGATTCAGCGAATGCTTTCTTAGCAGCTTCAATTTTAAGCAATTGTTCCGGGTTGGTCGTAACGATCTGATCTTCCGTATACGAAGCAACAATCTGAATCGCCGCATGTTTCGCTCCAGCAAAGAAGATTCCTTCACCAACGCCAGACTCGAGTAGTAAATATTTTTCTGATTGCGTAAGCAAGAAGGTGCGCGCAATCAGATCAATTGCCGCAGGAGATTGTTTCATGAGGAGCTGAAGCGAGCTATTCGTCACAATCGCCTGCCCGTAGGGGGAAGTTAAAAAATCGTTCACATCCTGGGTAATAGTGGTAATCCCAAGATAGTACTTACGGCATCGCTTCACCAGCGCAAACACAAACTTAGCCGAGTCCTCATTTTGCATCAGCCACCAGGCTTCATCGATGACGAGGATACGTCTCTTTCGTTCCGAACGAACGACGTTCCAGATGTAGGTAATAATGGTGTAAATCGCCATCGGACGCAACTCGTCTTCAAGATCACGCACCGAGAAGGTGACGAGCTGGTTATTCATCTGAACTGTCGTCTGGGAATTCAAAAGACCGGCGAAGGTTCCTTCGGTGTATTTCCGTAATTTAATAACCAGGTCTGCCGTTCCTTCCATCCCTTCTAAAATATCTTGAAAATCTTGCAAAATTGGCGGTTCAATTTTTGTGAGGTCTGCACCTGGAACAATATCTTTACGGGCGTAGGTCTCAAGTAAAGCACGATCAAGAATCGAATCTTCGGCGGTCGTGACCTTTCCTAACATGAGTTTCAAGAGACCTTTAATGGTGATAACAGCACTCCGAATGATATCTTCGGAAGAAGAGGTCTCCCCCACTGGACGTGGAAGTTCGAAAGGATTGATCTTCGATCGCGATGCCAAAGAAATATTAATATACGTTCCTCCGACCGCGTCGGAAAGATGCTTGTATTCCATCTCCGGATCGATCACGAGCACCTCGATCCCCAGCATGAGCGAACGAATAATCTCCAGTTTTACGGCATAACTTTTCCCCGCACCAGAGGTTGCGAAGATAACCGCATTGGCATTTTGTAACGAAAAACGATCAAACAAAATTAATGAATTATTATGACGATTCACGCCGTAGAGAATCCCATTATCGCTGCTTAATTCTGCCGAAGTAAAGGGAAATGAAGACGCGATCGGCGACGTGCTCATGTTAAAGGTAATTTGAAGTTCGTCGTTACAAACTGGCAAGGTAGAATTAAACCCTTGCTCGGCTTGGAAATAAGCGCGACGGGTATAAATAAGCATCGATGCAAACGTCCCTTCGACGTTCGAGGTAATGCGCTCAAGTTCTTCTTTATCCGATGAATAGAAGGTGCAATAAAAAGCGAATTGAAAGAAATGTTCGATCCCCTGTGTCAGATCGTCACGAAGGCCTTCGACGTCGCGAAGGGCGGTTTCTGTGATCGGATCGCGAGGCTTTCCCCCCTCAGAATCGGAGGAAATTTGAGCTTCCAAAATACCGACCTTCCGTTTGAGTTCTTTTAAAATGATATCCGCTTTAATCGGATAAAAATACATCGAAATATCTAACTGCGCGCTCAGATTGATGATGGGAGAGGCCCACCCGACCGAAACGTAACGTGGATACGTCACCACAAAGATCGTACGACAAAAGAGATCCCCAAGACGCACAAACGAAGGCTCGACTTTCATCGAAGCAGGGGCGATGAGATCCTTAATGCTCGCAACCCCTTTGCGATAGACACGCTCTTCTTCAAGCGCGAGTCGCTCTTCGGCTTGTTTTTGTTTTTGCTCTTCTTTTGAAGGGCCTTTTTGTACCTTAACACCTCCCGCGGTCAGCGTGGAGCTATCAAATCCTTTGTTGGAGTCAGGGGAAAAGGCCATAGAGGAACGAGACGGGGGTTAGTGTATCACGCACGAGAAAGACTGTCCTAACATCAAGGCGCACGTTCGAGTTGCAACCGTTCAATCTCCGTCAGTGGTTCATTTTCAGCCAAATCCGGATTGTACACATTATAATAAAGCTCAATTAAACTCTGCGTATCTAACTGCACTGCCGAAAGCGACATCGAAGAAAGACCTGAAGACACATGGCTGGTGCGGAGGTTCATCTCAAAAACCTGTTTCTTAAAACGTTCATCAGAAATACGAATCAGTCCAGTCGGGACCAGGATTTCTTGCAATCGACTAAAAAAACTCTTTTGTTTTGAGGTCGCCGGATTGAGTGGGATGACCACATAAAAGCGCTTTTGCATGATATTTCCAAGCTTCACCAGCTGTTTGACGAAATCCTTATAATCGTGGATCTGGCGCTTGAGGAGATCATTCGAAAGCTTTTTTTCGCTCTCATTGATTTGCGAAATATACTTATCAATATTCATCTTACGCGACTGAATCAAGATCTGGATGGGAAAATCAATCGAATTCACGAACTGCATGTAGGCTTGGACAATGGCGTTTTGTTCATCCATCGATTTCAGTGCAAAGTTGATACTCGAGATCAAGAGGACCGCCCGGAGCGTGCCGTCCTTCAGGATCACCAAGTCATCCCGGATTTCGGCGATGTCGAGGAAGCGCTGGGTTGGTTGCCCGGGTCGAGAAGGAGCAGACATAAGAGAGAAATGAAGGAAAAGAGAGGTTAAAGTTCATCATCTTCTGGCCGGTAGACACCCCCTGTATTCACGACCAGGGTCAAATCACGTAAGTGTGAAGAAGTGGGTCGACGCCTCCCGGGTACAACCACGGGAGGTGGGGGCGCCGCTTGACGCATGAGGAGACGCAGCTCTCCATCGTTCAGTGATTTATTCCACACGCGTAATCCAGGACGAATGGTCGTTTGCAGCGCATTTAAAAAGAAAAGATGAAACGGTTGACCGTTGATCTTCACAAAAGCGAACACTCCTGCAATACCGGCCGTGACTAATCCCAGTAACACAAAATACACGGTTGCGAGAAGCTTAAATTCGATGAAGAGAATCAGAGCCGCTGCAAGCATAATCAAGAACTGACGCACGGTGATTGGTCCGAGAATCTTATCCTCATTATCGATAAACTGAGGCACAATGAATTTCTCAGGCATACAGGTTAGACTTGAACATGATTATTAAGCTGTAAAATAGCCCCCAGCTCTTCCGGAGTCGGCACTTCTTGTCCTTGTTGACGACGCTCTTCGGCGAGTTGTGCCACCGGTTTTCCGGTCGCAAAACTATCGGCCACAAGTCTAAGATACATCTGCTGTAGCGGAGAGCTTCGCCACGCCTGGACCCCCTCGGTCCAGCGCTCAAAGGATTCTTGCTTTAACGTTTCAAATTTTTCCGACAACTTTTCTGCTGCTTGTAATGGCGTTCGACCAATACGACGAAAGTCTGACAGGGTCAGATTTGCGAACTCCTCGCCAAGACCACTCAATCGAGTCGGCGCGCGCACCGCATCCATCGTCGGACGAACACTAGCGGGCTGACCTGTCGCTCCGGGTGCGACCGCCTGATCATGGAGCGCCTTAAGCGCTTCCCAGCCTCCCGCAGAAGATTGGTCGCGAATTTTCTCCTGATACCAGGCCGCATGTTCTTCACTATCCCGCTTCCGACGTTCTTCCATTTTCCGTGTCTGCTGCTCTCTGATCGTATCAATCTTCGTTTTTTCTTCTTGCGCAATTTGTACCCGCGTCTCTTCATAGACCGTCTCAATGATATTCGCCACCCGTTCTGTTTCGGTTTGATCAAGTCCTAACCCTCCGACCTTGCTCTCGCGCGCCAAAATCTCTTTGATCTGGATCAGATTACGCACATCCCGAAGACGGGTAGAAATGGCATTTTCTAAGCGTTTTTGTAAGTAATCCCCCAGACTCGAAAGCGCGATCCGTTGCAACGCAAGATCAATCCCCGCTTGTAACGAGGGGTCCTCCGCCCGAGTTGGCGTAATCGCAACGTGGGCCGCGAGCTCCTCTGCTTCGGTCTTGGGGCCGGTCGCATTGGTGAGAACCGGCGCATGATCACGTGCGGCCTGCAGAGCACTAATCTCTCGCTGATAGAGGGTGAACCAATCGCCATACGCCTCCTCTGACATCACTTGGGTAGTCCCGAGAAAATCTTCCATCTGATCAACGTACGCATCGGCTTGTTCACGGGTAAATCCTAACCCACCGTCTTCTTGTTTACGTTGCAACACTTCTTTCACCTCTTCGGTGCCACGAACGCCTTTTACAAAAGAAACAAGCACTTCTCGCAAACGACGTGCAATTTCTTCGGTGAGCACACTCAAATGCGCAAGAGTCGCGATACGTCGTGCCGCCGCTCCATACGAAATCGGACGTAAAGAGATGCGAAAGGCGTTTTGCAATACCGTGGAAGCTACTCCAAGCTCCAAGAGGCGGCTGTCGACATCCCAAACGGCGAGATCTCCTAGGGGAAAAACGATTCGAAGTAAAATCTCGCGCTCAACCTCATCAGTTTTGCGATCCCCTGCAAGAAGTTTTAATCGTTCACGAAATTCGATCTTCCCTAAGTGCTCAAACAGAAGCTCCCATACGGCGTCCATGATCCGTACCCACACATCATTATCGTACGCAAGGTTTTGTTGAGCTTGGGCCTCAGCCTCTTGAGAACGCGGGTTCATCAAATAAAACCGTACCGGTGCAGGTGCGTTGTCAAAATACTGAAGCCAGGCGTCCTGATCCATATATGCTTACTATTTTCGATAAAGTACAGCTCTGAAAGCTGGGCTGGCTTGAATTTCCTGAGTAATACCTCCAATAGTAACCGTCTTTTTGTTCTGAGGCATATGGTCTCTCATTTGAGATAGAAAACGGTCGGCCTCTGCTCTCACCGTGAGATTTGTAGAGCGAGAAAGCTCTACGGCTTGTCGAGCTACATTGAGAAGCTGCTCTTGTTGATAATCAGACATTTCCTTAAGTCGTTCAGCCATTTGCTGGATCTGACCGCTTGAACTTACAGCATCCAAAATTCTACGTTGAGACTCTTCGTCAAGATCCTTCATCTGCTCACCAACCTTGCTTAAAGTCGACATCGAAGAATTTACACTTGCCCACTTTGTCGTCCCTGGAGCCATTGTCGTTAACTGATCTTCGATACGCTCTTCAAAATGCTCCATAATCGCGTTATCGGTTCCACCATCAATTGTCTGTAGTTCTTTTATAGCTACATTCATCGTATCAAATGCCGTATCGACTTGCGCCTTCGCTCCAGCACTTAATACACCTGCAGCATCTCTACCGTGTCCAATGGCACCCACAGCGGTACCAGGGGCAGGGGTCGCCGTTCCAAAAGTACTGTGGATAGCTTGGCGATTTGTTTTTTGGCCGGGTGTATGAACACGATCTCCCGTCGCACCATCATAGACGCGAGACGTCATCTTCGCCGCATCCTGCATAAAGGAGGTGGCACGGATACCCTTAGAAATATCAGCCGAAACGCCTCCTCCCGGAGCCGTCTGATGACCAGCGATCGCTCCTTGCAAAGCACGAACGCGTTTCCCCGCCTTAGGCATCGTCGCAACCATGTGATCAAAGTTAGCAGCATTTGTCGCCGTAATCGCACCCGTTACTTTATCGACAGTAACAGCTCCTGCTTGCTCTGCACGAGTCAGTAACGCATCCCCATCTGATGTCAACTCATCGTTCTTTTCAAATTCTTCATCTGACATCTTCTTGATACTGCGACCAAAACGTGGGCGATCGATGTCTTTCCAAAGAGCCGGACTCGCGTCTGCCTGCTCTTCCAATTTAGTCACCGTTTCCCAATCTTCAAGCTTCTTCGCATTCTCTAATGCGACCTTAAAGCCATCACGGCGCTTCTTATCTGCCTCACCGGCAGCATGAGCCTTAGCTTGATTCTTGATTTCTTCTTCATCAGCTGGATTCGTAGGATCAAGTTTTCTTCCGGTAATCTCATCAGAAGGCGGCTTATTCATCAAACCATGTTCATACTCAGCGGTAAGAGCACGCTTTTTCTTCTTGTATCCATCTACCTGTTCCTGACCAAGTCTCGTAGCGGCAATCTTGTCTGCATCGGTTCGAAGGCCTGGTATTTTTGCCCAGGTATTGATACTGACGCCTTTGGCCTTCTTAAACACACCGGACATATTTCCATAAAGCTCCAGATCCCTCTTGGCCATTTCCTCCATTTCGTTCTTGCGATATTTGGAGAATTTCGCGAGCTTCCCACCGGAAAGATTATTCAACCCAGGGATAAGTGCAAGCGTACTTGCCGCTTTATCCGTAATCTTGGCACGACGATCAAGGGCGTTCCAAGGCGTTGCCACCGGACGCGTTGCGAGCCATCGGGCTGCATCTTTTGTGCTATCACGGATACTTCCTGCGTACTTCCCTAGTGTCGCACTGGCTTCACCGGCGGCATGCACGGCTTGTTCGATCCCGATCAACATGAGCGCAACGCCAACGATGAAGGAGGCAATCCCATCCGCATTACCGACGCGACTTAAAAAGAAGTTGGCCGATCCTTCGGCAGCACCTGTTAACACACTATTAGTAGTATAAATCCCATTACGGGTAATCGGAGACGCTTCACGATTAAATAAACCTAACCGCGTGGCGACACCTCCTTCTGCCCCTAATTGTTGACTTGAACGAACGGTTGCGAAAGCGAGCCAAAGGAAAAACGCCATCACCGGACCACCAACTAAGAATCCCGTCAGACGCTTCCAGAATTCACTGGCCAAACTTCCAAAAAGACGTTGAAGTTTTTTTGGAAGCGAGGTCGCGAGGAACGCCGCGGGAGAGACGATGAGCAAGACCCAGAGCCCAACAATACGACCAACCGTGAACAAAATCATGATCAGAATCACGCCGATCGAGATCACGAGCATCGCCATGGCGAGCATGTAGGCGAGCAACACATCCAAAATGATACTCGTGCCTGGTTGAGCCCCTGCCTCAGCCGTCGGGTTTGCGCTCGCAGAAGCGCTCGCAGGGGTCTGCGCATTTAAGGTGGTGAAGCTCGGAAGGCCTAATAATTGCGAAAAATTACCAACCCCTGAAGCTTGGAATGCGTTCACAAACGTGAGCGTCACCACCTGAGAGGCATCAATGAGAAGCCCAACGATCATCTTTGAAAAATTGATGAGGACGGCCGCACCAATTAGTTTTGGCAAAACGTTTTTGACATGAAGATCGCTGGTTTCGTAGTTTAAAATCGTGGCAACCGCGGAGATGATTAAAGCCACAATGAAGACCATGTTTACCAAATCGCGTACAATCACCAACCCCACCATGACCGGAGGTGCATCTGCGAAACCATTGTATTGTAAAAACCCCATTAAGATATAAATCAAAACAGAGATCACTTTCCCAAGAAAGTTCACGATCAGTCCAAGGACCCAGGCGATCGCGCCACCAAGGAAATCTTCCCCGGCAAACGCCTGAGAAAGGTGCGGCAAGAGAAAGAGCGTCACGCCGATGAGAAGAACGGCGGCCGTTCCCCAGACCGAACGGGAACGAACAAAAGAGCGCAGTCGCGCCCCCAACTCATGAACAAGTGGGTGCATAAACGTACTGGCAGTAGAATACCACACCCGGTCCGAACCCGGGAGCGTGAACCTACTGTGGATGAACCGCGTCATCCTCATGCGAAGCATGGGGATCCAGCTAAATGCAATCAGAGCAAGTCGACGATCGTTTTCTTTTGTCTATCCCTGGATCCCCACACTTTGTGCGAGGATGACGTGGAAGGTGCTACCCTTTTCTTTGGTTATCGATTACACTTTGTGAGACATGTTTGGGTCACCATCTTCTGATTCGTTACAAACGAATTTTTTAGTCGGACAAGACGAGCAGCATTCGCGTAAACAGACCATCGTGATGGCGGTCGTTTTTGCGTGTATCGTTGGGTGTCTCGCGACCCTCGGCGCCTACGCCTCCTATCGTTTAGCGAGTACACAAACCGATGGAAGACCTTCGGCCTGGCAACTTCTGCAAGGATTGCCGGGAATGAACCAATTTATCGGTCTTGATCCAAAAGCGAATGCAAGCACAGAAACAGCCACCAAGGAACGATTGAATATTCTGTTGCTCGGCGTTGGCGGTGAAGGGCATGAAGGTGCACAACTCACCGACACCATCATCGTCGCGAGCATCGATCTGAAGCAAAAAAAGGTCGCGATGCTTTCGATTCCGCGTGACCTTGCCTATCCGCTTGGTGGTGGTCGTTTCGAAAAGATCAACTCGGTCCAGGCCTACTTTGAACGTGATTACCCTGGCGAAGGAGCAACGAGAACGGCGCAAGCTTTTGCCACCTTGCTTGAAATGCCGATTGATCATGTGGTCCGCATCGATTTTAATGGCTTCGCGGATTTTATCGATGCTTTAGGTGGGATCGATGTAAATGTCGAACGCGGCTTTACTGACCCACAATATCCGACCAACGACAAAGGCTGGATGGTCGTCTCTTTCAGAAAAGGGCTCCAACACTTTAATGGCGAAAACGCGCTTCGCTATGCCCGCTCTCGACATGGAAATAATGGAGAGGGATCAGACTTTGCTCGTAGCCGTCGTCAACAACTCGTCATCCTCGCTATTCGTGAAAAACTCCTTCGCTTGGACACCCTTGGAGATCCTCGAAAGTTAGCGGCGCTCTACTCTGCCATCACGAACCATCTCCAAAGCGACCTCTCTCCGTGGGAAGCCATGAAGCTCGCCCCTCTTTTTAAGGATTTTTCGACGAGCAACCTCACCATGAAGGTTTTGGATGATCAACCTGGGCACGAGCTCGTTTCAGCCAATGTCAATGGGGCCTTCATGCTCTTCCCGCGCAAACCCGATTGGTCTGAAATTCGCGAAATCGCCCAGAATCCCTTCACTTCTACCTCGACATCAAGCGTACCAAACCCTGACCCTATTGTGCTAAAGAGCAAAATCGAGGTAAGAAATGGGACTCTACGGACCGGATTCGCTGCCCAGATCGCTGCCATGCTTGAGCGGAACGGCTTTGAAATCAAAGGCTTGGGCAATGCGATCCGTCGTGGCTACGAAGAAACCGTCATTTATGACCTGACCCAAGGCCGTAAACAAGACGAACTTCGCAAACTCCAGCGCCTTTTAAATGCCAGTGTCTCGCTCTCCCCACCAACACGTGAGAATACCAAAGATGGTCTTGCTCCCGAGAAGGCGTCATCAAACGATGTCGATTTCCTCGTTGTCTTAGGCGAAGCCAGCTATCCCCTCCTCCAAACCACCCCCTATGTCTCTCCATAAACACCGCCTTCCACGCGTAGCTCTCGTCGGACGCACCAACGTGGGCAAGTCTACTCTCTGGAATCGGTTCACCGAAAGTACAACGGCCCTCGTAAGCGATGATCTCCATACGACCCGTGATCGTAATTATGCTCCAGTCGTTTGGCGCGGCCGCATGTTTGAGATTGTAGATACCGGTGGGATGGATACGGAATCAGATGCCATCGGCACACAAATTCGCGAACAAGCAGAACATGCCATCAAAGAAGCGGATCTTGTCCTTTTTATTGTTGATACAAAAGCCGGCGTCCTTCCTCAAGACGTTCAGCTTGCGCGTCGCACGAAGGCCCTCCACAAACATGTTTGGCTCTTAGCAAACAAATCGGACAATCCGACCCTGTGTGCCACCGCACGCCAACCAGAAATGTATCAGCTCAATTTAGGCGAACCCTATTGTGTGAGTGCGACGACAGGCCTCGGGATCGGTGATCTTCTGGATGAAATCTATATCGATCTCGATCGTCGTGGTCTTCCTCCCCCGTCCGCCGAAGAGACGCAGAGCCTTCGCCTCGCCATTGTCGGAAAACCGAACGTCGGAAAATCATCACTCATGAATGCGATCTTAGGAGAACCCCGCGTGATCGTTTCGCCCACCGCACATACGACCCGCGAACCACAGCACACCGAGTTTACGTATAAAGATCATCGCATTACTCTCGTAGATACCGCTGGGATGCGTCGTACCTCACGTATCGATTCGGATCTTGAAGAAGCCGGTGTGAATCGTAACCAACGTGCCATTCGGGATGCCGATATTGCCCTCTTGGTGTTTGATGCCAGTGAAGATCCAACCGTTCAAGACAAACATCTGGCCGGGTTCATGCAAGAAGAAGCAAAAGGATTAATTCTGGTGGCCAATAAATGGGATCTGGTTGAATCAAAAACACACAAAACATCGTACGAATTTGAAGCACGCATTCGTTCGTCGTTTCCTTTCCTTGCCTGGGCTCCGATCATCTTTACGAGTTCGGTGACAAAACAACGTACGACCCAACTTCTCGATCTCGCTCTTGAAATCCAAACCGAGCGTGATCGCCATATCGATTACAACGCGCTGAACCGTTTGCTTAAGGCCTGCATTAAAACAATGCGTCCGCTCGCGTCCTACGGACCAAAGTCTCCTCGTATTTATGACGTGGCCCAAGTCGGACATGCGCCACCAACTTTTTTGATTACGGTTCATGGCGAAAAAGACAACGTCCATCCAAGCTGGCTCAAGTTTTTTGAAAAGCGCTTACGTCAGAAGTTCGGCTTCACAGGTACCACGACCGTTGTCAAAGTACGTCACATTCCGGTCGCGAAATCCAGTCACAAACGCAACATTCAAGGCCCAGGTATGACCGCCGTCGCCGGTTCCGCCGACGAAAAGAAACGTCGCGTCAACCAAACGCGCAGACGACAGAAGACGTAGGCAATAACCTTCCCTCCTCTAGCTCCTCCCTTCCTAAAGGCGGGAGGAGAAAGGAGAGGTGCTACGCACACCTTCATACGTATACGTCATCCTCATGCGTAGCATGGGGATCCAGGGGTAGACTAAAGAAATATCGTCTACTTTTTCTGATTTTATTTCGCTGGATCCCCGCATTTCATGCGAGGATGACGTAGTCAAAAAACGCCGCTAAGGCCTCACCCTTCTCCGCCCGCCGAGCTCAGCTCGGAAGGGAGGAGCTAGAGGAGGGAAGGGGTCTTGAGGGAGAGGTTAGGACGGGGAAGGTTATACCCTCCCCTCTTTTTCGTTCATGACGTATAACTACAACAAGTTATTTTTTATGAAACTCCTCGTTGGCTTAGGGAATCCTGGGAAAGAATATGCAAAAACCCGCCATAATATTGGCTGGATGTTGTTAGATATCTTAAAAGAAAAATTTGAAGCGACCGTATTTCGATCACAGGCTGCTTTTCAAGCGGAGGTTTCAGAAACGCGGCTTGGATCCGAAAAGGTGTTACTCGTGAAACCAACGACATACATGAATAATTCTGGTGAGACGGTGAACGCCTTAATTTCGTATTATCACTTATCACCCGCGGATGTTTTAGTGCTCCAAGATGAGATGGACTATCCTCTGGGTAAATTTGCCTTCGCAGCGACCGGTGGCGCCGCCGGTCATAATGGGATTGGTTCTATCCACAGCTTACTTGGTACGAAAGAAATTGGTCGACTTCGACTAGGGATCGATCGACCTCAAGGCCCTCTAAAGGCCCAGGATTATGTCTTGCAAGCGTTTTCAGACGAGGAACGAGAAACCCTCGCTCAGGTTCTTGAAACCGCGACGAAGGCCGTTCAGGACTGGACTATCATCGGCTTGACAGCGACCATGAATTCGTGGAACGGAGTAGAACATGGAGTGGACCGACGAACGGATCGCGCATCTCGCCCTGCTTCAAACCCCGAAGATCGGGAGTAGTCGCATACGCGCTTTAAAAGCCGTTTTTGGCTCACTCCAAGCAGCATGGAAAGGAAGCGTTGAACGCGTTCGCGAAGCCGGCCTACCAGCAGAGGCTTGCGAGGCATTCCGCATCGTCCGTAAAAATTTTGACGCCCAAAAAGCGATACACACTCTCGAAGAACAAGAGATCTTTTTTGTGCTTCGTGAGGATCCGAGCTATCCCGCCCTCCTCCACCAAACAAGCGATCAACCAGAAGCGTTATTTATCCGTGGACGGATTCGAACCTTACCCTGGATCGCGCTCGTCGGCTCTCGTAACATGACAAGCTACGGAGAACGGTGCGTGAATGAGGTTGTGCCCGACCTCGTTCGAGCAGGGTGCGGGATCGTCTCAGGACTCGCTCTCGGCGTGGATGGTGCCGTCCATCGTGCCGCCCTCACGGCACAAGGCTATACCGTTGCTTTTCTAGGAGGAGGGATCGATGAAATGTCTCTCTATCCACGCAGCCATGTTGATCTTGCTCATAAGATTTTAGCGCAAGGAGGAGCGCTTGTATCTGAATTCGCCCCCGGAACCGCCTCTCGGAGTTTTCACTTTCCGTTACGAAATCGGTTGATCGCCGGGAGTAGCCTTGCGACTGTTGTTATCGAAGCAACCCTTGATAGCGGCTCTCTCATCACCGCAAAATCGGCACTCGAAGAAAATCGCGAAGTGTTTGCCATTCCTGGCCCTATCTGGTGCCACGCATCTGCGGGCTGTCATCGTTTGATTCAATCCGGCGCACAACTTTGTACCAAAGCCGAAGATATTCTCCGACTCCTCAAAGTCGATCGACCTCAAGTAATGGAAGAAGCACAGGTGCGCCTTCCGTTAGACGCATTCGAGCGCAGAATCCTGGCCGAGTTAACCGAACCCCGTTCCTTAAACCTCCTTTCTCGCCGGCTCGAAGAAGCACCAGGTAAGCTCTCTTCTGCTCTTAGTCTCTTAGAATTAAAAGGTCTTATCACTTCTCTCGAAGGTCAGGGCTGGATGGTAAAAAACCAAAAACCTAGCCTGATGAGATAAACTTCGTTATGATCCCCTCGACTATCCTATGCACCTCGTTATCGTAGAATCTCCTACCAAAGCCAAAACGATCCGTAAATTCCTCGGAGCCGACTATCAAGTTCTGGCTTCTATGGGACATGTTCGTGATCTCCCCCCTACCGCCGCGGATGTTCCTGAAGAACTGAAAAAATCGCCCAAGGGAAAGCTTGGCGTGGATGTCGATCACAATTTCGAACCACTCTATATCATTCCCAAAAGCAAAACGAAAACGGTGAGCGAACTTAAAAAGGCGCTCAAAGATGCTTCATCTCTTTATCTGGCAACGGACGAAGACCGCGAAGGAGAAAGTATCAGCTGGCATCTCTTGGAATTGCTCAAACCAAAAGTTCCTGTCAAACGATTAGTTTTTCACGAAATTACCAAACAAGCGATCGAAAACGCCCTCGCCCATCCTCGTGAATTAGATGAGAATCTCGTTCGCGCGCAAGAAACGCGTCGTATTCTTGATCGCCTTGTCGGCTACACCGTCTCCCCTGTCCTCTGGAAAAAGATTGCGTTCGGTCTCTCGGCCGGTCGCGTTCAATCTGCGGTTTTAAAAGCCATCGTTGATCGTGAACGCGATCGCATGCGCTTCGTCAAAGCAAGCTACTGGGACGTAGATGCAACACTCACGGCAGGCGAAGGCGCCTTTGACGCAACACTCATCACCACCAAAGGCCAACGCATCGCGACCGGAAAAGATTTCGATGAAGAAACAGGTGCACTTAAGCCCAAGCTTCAGGTCACCTTATTAGACGAAGCCAAAGCACGTGCGATCGCGACCGAAGTTCCAGCCCAAGTCTGGAAGATCGCAGATATTGTTGAAAAACCGGTCACCCGCCGTCCACCTGCGCCTTTTATTACGTCGACGTTACAACAAGAGGCGAACCGTAAGCTCGGGCTTTCTTCGAAAGAAGCGATGAAGCTTGCGCAAGGTCTCTACGAACGTGGGTACATCACCTACATGCGTACCGACTCGACCGTGCTTTCGCCTGAAGCAATACAGAATATCCGTACCATGATCGGTTCCCGTTTTGGAGCTGAGTTTCTGCCGCCAGCACCACGGACCTATCATTCGACCACAAAAGGCGCGCAAGAAGCCCACGAAGCCATTCGTCCGAGTTTAACGTTTACCCCTCCGCATGAGACGGATCTGAACGGAGCCGAACGCGATCTGTACGAACTCATCTGGATGCGTACCTTGGCTTCACAAATGGAAGATGCCAAACAACTCCAGGTCGCCGTCACACTGAATGTCGGTGATCACACCTTTCAAGCCAACGGTATGCGTATTCTCTTTGCCGGATTCTTACGTGCCTACGTCGAAGGATCTGAGGACGCAGAACAAGCGCTGCTTGATAAAGAACATCCCCTGCCTGCTCTCACGATCGGCCAAACGGTGCCGTGTGAGAAAGCAGAGGCGATCGGCCACGAAACAAAACCACCTGCTCGCTTTACGGAAGCTTCCCTGATTCAATTCATGGAAAAAGAAGGCGTCGGTCGTCCAAGTACGTACTCGGCCACGATCTCAACGCTGCTTGATCGTGGCTACACAAAAAAACAAAGCAGTGCGCTCGTGCCTACTTTTACGGGTTTTGCGGTAATCCAATACATGGAGCGTTCATTCGGTGATCTGGTCGATATCAACTTTACCTCACAGATGGAACAAAACCTCGACCGTATTGCCGAAGGCAAAGAAGAATGGTTGGCCTACTTGCAAGCGTTCTATCGAGGCGAGAAAGGCCTTGAACAGAAAGTCGCCGAAGAAAATGCACGGAAGAAGGAAGATGGTTACGATCCTCGTCAAATTACTCTTCCACAACTCGCGAATGTGACCGTAAATATTGGTCGTTTCGGCGCTTATGTCGAAGGCGTACATCCCCGTAGTCAAACCCAAACAAAAGCGAGTCTTCCGGTTGAGATGACACCGGGTGATCTTTCATTAGAATCGCTCGAGGAACTCTTTCTCAAATCCCAACAAGGACCAACCACGCTCGGACAAGATCCGGAGACAGGATTACAGATTTATCTGAAGACAGGAGCGTACGGCGCCTATCTGCAACTTGGAGAAGACCCGGTGGATCCAAAACAAAAACCAAAACGCATTAGCATTCCCAAAGACACCCCGATCGAAACGCTTGATAAAGAAAAAGCACTGCAACTTCTTTCTCTGCCACGTCTGATCGGCATGCATCCAGAAACCGGCGAAGAAATCCGTGCCGGCTTCGGACGCTTTGGTCCTTATCTCAAATACCAAGGAGAGTTTCGTTCGGTGAAGAACGAAGATATTCTGACGCTCCCCCTTGAACGTGCTTTGGCGATTCTCGCCGAACCAAAAGCCGCGCGTCGTGGCGCGGCGGTCCTAAAAACAATCGGTGCGCATCCGAAGGATGGCCAGCCCATCACCCTTCATACCGGCAAATTTGGCGTCTATGTGAAGCACAAAACGATTAATGCGACGGTTCCTAAAGAACAGAATCCGGAAGAGCTGACGCTTGAACAGGCAATCGCACTTTTAGATGTCCGTGCGGCCACCAAGAAGTCTGGTGGACGCGCTCGAACAAAGAAAGGAGCGGTCTAAGCTCCATATAGTCGGAAAGACGGAGGAGATGCTACCCTATGATGACTAGTCTCTATGCCCTTCTCCGATAAGCTCATTCAGGACCCCAGCGTTAACGTCCTGTGCGAACGGATCCATGCGTATGACCCGCAAGCAGACGAAAAGATTGTTCGTCGTGCTTATCATTTTGCCGAAGAGGCCCATCGAGGCCAAAAACGGGCGACCGGGGAACCGTACATCATTCATCCCCTTTGTACCGCTATTACCCTCGCGGAGATGAAACTTCCGGTTCCGATTATCATCGCCGGGTTGCTGCATGATGTTCCAGAAGATACAGGAAAAACACTTGAAGATATCGAGATGGAATTTGGCGAAGATGTCCGCTCGATGGTGGATGGCATCACCAAACTGGGAAAAATTAAGTATCGCGGTATGGAACGCTACATCGAAAATCTGTGCAAGATGTTTCTTGCGATGGCCGCCGATGTGCGTGTGGTATTTATCAAGTTTGCGGATCGGTTGCATAACCTACAGACACTAGACGCGATCCCTCCAAAAAAACAAGAACGGATTGCCCTTGAATCCTTAGAAATCTACGCCCCCATTGCGAATCGTTTGGGGATGGGCGAAATGAAAGGGCGCTTAGAAGATGCCGCCTTTAAATACGTGCATCCCAAAGAGTATGCCTGGGTTTCAGAACTCGCACGAACAACGCGCAAAGATAAAGAAAACTACATTCAAAAAGTCATCGAAGAAACAACCAAAGAACTCCAAGAAGCGAGCATACAAGCCGCCGATGTTCATGGCCGTGCCAAACATCTCTATTCGCTCTACCTTAAATTATTGAAGAATGATCGGAGTATCGCTCGGGTATACGATATTTTGGCGCTACGTATTATCGTAAACAATATTCCTGATTGCTATGCCGCACTGGGCGTCATTCATGGTCGTTGGGCGCCATTAAAAGGAAGAATAAAAGATTATATTGCTCAGCCCAAACCGAACGGCTATCGCTCGCTTCACACCACTGTCTTTTGCGAAGATGGAGAAATTGTGGAATTTCAAATCCGCACCCAAGCCATGCATCTAGAAAACGAGTACGGCATCGCCGCACATTGGGCCTACGATGAAGAAGGGAAAGTGAGACCACGAAATACCCAAGGCCAGGGCGGCTCTATGGCCCCTGACTGGGTCAAAGACCTCGCCATGCTCCAACAAGAATTTCATGGTAAGCAGCAAGATAATTTAAACAAACTCGAAGAGGTAAAAATCGATATCTTTCGTAATCGCATTTTTATCTTCACTCCTAAAGGAGACGTTATTGATCTTCCCGAAGAAAGTACCTGCGTTGATTTCGCTTACGCTATTCATACCGACATCGGCGACACCTGTGCAGGCGCGAAAGTCAATGAAGACGTCGCTCCGCTTGATCGTATTTTACGCAATGGCGACATGGTCGAAATTATCCGCGACAAATCCCGCAAAGGTCCAAATCCGGATTGGATCAGTTTTGTAAAAACCCGTCACGCGAAAGCAAAAATCCGACAACAAGCCAAATCTAAAATCGGTTCTTGGATTAAAGGCATTCTGCCAAACGGAAGATAAAAAAGAACGCTTCGCCCGAGGAGATGTCGAGAGAAGCGAGAAAGAGGAACGGAGAACTCTACGTCGCGAGACCAATGGCGCGCAAGCGCTCGTGTACGAGTTCACCCTCCGTGAGCCCGGTGGTGGGGTTCACCACGTAGCCCTCCCGCAAATGCGAGAAGAAGGGCATGGAGAAGCGACGCCCCGGAAGGTTGACCACTCGATGCCAGGTCGACGGGATCTGAAACCGCGTCGTCTCATCCGGTCGGTTGGCACCGATGTACTCGAGAACGTCGCCTGCGTTCACGATGAGATCACCCGGCGCGGCGTTGACGGGGGCCCAGGTCCCATCGAGAGCACGGACCTCCAGTCCGGCCGCCGTTGCCGTCGGAAGGAAGGTGAGGACATTGATGTCCCCATGAGCCGCAGCGCGCTCAGCGTTGGGGTCCTCATCCGGCGAAAGCTCGGGGTAGTCGATGAGCCTGAGGAGACTCTCGCTTCCCGCAAGCTCGCGCTCGATCCCCGGCAGGTTGACGGCGAACCCAAGGAGACGGGTGACCTCGTACGCGATCCGCTCGAACATCTGGTAGACTGCGAGAAACACCTCACGGAAACCGGGGATCTCCTCCGGCCAGACGTTCTCGTACTTAGCCTTGGAACCCTCCGGCCCGATGAAGTAGTGGTGCTTGAGGTCGGCGGCCAGAGCACCGACACCCTGCTCCACCTTGAAGGGCGTGTATCCACGCTGGTGATGGAGCGCGATACGCTCGTACCGACGCAGCACCTCGACCGGCAGGTCGAAGAGCTTCTGCATGTACTCGTACGCTTTGGCGACGAGCGCGGGATCGAGGCCTCGCACTCCCTTCAGGATGACGAACCCCGTCCCTTCGAACGCGCCGCGAAGCCGCAGGCCGCGCTCGAGGTCTCCGGCTCCACCCGGCGTTCCTCGACTCAGATCGACCGTTACAACCTCGAACTTCATGGTTGAAACCTCCGAGAAGCCATCTCCACGTCTCTACCCTTCTGAGGCAAAGTTTGTGGTGGCAGCCATATTTATAATGGAATAGAAATAGGTGGTCAACTCATCATGGCGAATGCTTTCTTTTACGTCATCCTCCCCGGGATCCGCTACGCTTCTCCCGGGGTTTCCTAGAGAGATAATAGATAGTAGGGGCACGGCGCGCCGTGCCCCTACTATTTATTCCTCTGTTACAAATCCGTTGTTTTTTTATCTTCTAATTTCTCCATGAGCGTTTTAAATTCTTCTGGAGAAGAATAACGTATCTTGATTTCCCCAGCGCCCTTGGCGCTTTCTTTCACGATAACGCGACAGCGGAGCCAGGCGCGCATACGCTCTTCGAAGTCGGCGATATTTGGATCTTTGAGAGCCAGACGGGCGCGAGGGAGGTCAACCTTTTCTGCGGCCTGACGAACGGTAAAATTATTGGCGATCATCGCATAAAATAATTTGAGACGCTCGTGATCGTTGGGCAGAGAGAGCAAGGTACGTGCATTCGAAGAAGAGATCTTCTTTTCCATGAGTCCGTCCTGAATTTCTTTTGGAAGCTGTAATAGACGAACTGTATTAGAGATTTGCGGGCGACTCTTCCCGACCCGATCGGCGATCTGTTCTTGGGTCAAGCCAAATTCTTCAGAGAGACGGATGTACGCCTTCGCTTCTTCGATCGGATTCAATTCTTGACGCTGGACGTTCTCAATGATGGCAAATTCTAATTTCTGCTGTTCAGTCGCATCACGAACGATGACCGGTACTTGTGTTTGACCAAGAACCCCTAAGGCTCGAAACCGACGCTCACCAGCGATCAACTGGTATTTGCCATTTGGCAAAGGAGAAACAACCAGCGGCTGGAGCATGCCGTGCTCTTCAATGCTTTTAATCAACTCTTCTAATTCATTATGATCAAAATGGGTACGGGGCTGATAGGGATTACGTTCGATCTTATCAATCGAGATCTCTTTTAACCCTAATCCACTTGGGACAAACGCTGGCGGCCCTACCGCTTCTGGACGCGCCAAAACAGGCTCAGTATGAACCGAAACAGGAGGCTCCGTTGGCACTGGAGCAGGCACGCCTTGTGGAGCAGGTGGCGTCAGAGGCTTAGGCGGGATAATCGCCCCTAAGCCTCGACCAAGACCTGATTGACGTTGAGGAATCATAAGGTGCGAATACGATAATGATCGACTTCTCGTTCCATCACTTCACGCGCAAGACGCTCATAGGCCTTGGCTCCCTTGGAACCCGGGTCGAAGTGTGCAATCGTGCGACCAAAGGATGGCGCTTCTGCTAAACGCACATTCCGTGGAATGATAGAACGAAAAATATTATTAGGAAAATACTTATAGAGCTCTTGCAAGACATCATCCGAGAGCTTCGTACGACCATCGTACATGGTGATCACCGCACCGAGAATATCGACCTCTGGACGAATGCGATCTTTCACGAGATTCACGGTCTCGAGCAACTGGCCCAATCCCTCAAGCGCAAAGTACTCGGCTTGTACTGGGATTAAAATCTCATCACCGGCGACAAGTCCATTTAAGGTAATAAGCCCAAGTGTGGGCGGACAATCGATGAGAATAAAATCGTAGTCGTTGCGAATCTCTAAAATGGCTTGGCGTAATTTGTATTCACGCTCTTCCATATTCACCAGTTCGACATTCAAACCAGCGAGCGCACTCGTGGCTGGCGCAATCCGAAGACCGACATGCGCAGTTGGCTGGACGATATCACGCATGCGTATCTGTCCGAGCACAGACTCATACAGACCCTGACTCAAGCCACGGTGATCGATTCCAATTCCTGAAGTCGCGTTTGCTTGTGGATCAAGATCGATGATAAGAACGAATTTCCCTAGCTCAGCCAAATACGCTCCCAAATTAATAGCCGTGGTCGTCTTGCCGACGCCGCCCTTCTGATTAACGATCGAAATCACGCGCGCCATAGAGCCAAATAACGGGGTTAGTGTACGTCAGGACCTTACGAGATGCAAGGCAAGAAAAACGCTGCTCGTGTGGGTAGATTTTAAAGAATCCCCGACCTCCATCGCCTCCACGAAAACGATCTGCTATCGTCTGAATAGCTATGAAAAACCCCTGGGCTGAATTCGAAGACCAAGGGTCCACGAACTCGCAAACATCACCCGCGATGTCCAAGAAGACTGCTTCTACTTCAAAGCCGGCGAAGACGTCTGCCTCATCCGCCCCACCCCACCCGCCGCGGCTTGGCGCCCCTCCTCCAAAAACGCTATCCTAAGCCAGCAAATTCAAATCGGAAGGCTTTTATTTGGA